>CAYXEY010000045.1:0-16593 GCA_964464105.1 uncultured Planctomycetaceae bacterium | reverse complement strand
TCGACGAGTTCTCACCCCGGCATCGGCGGGGACTGGGTAACGACATAGTCCGCCTTCTCGATTTTTCCGTTCTTGATGGTGTAAAGATCATACCCCTTCATGGGGTACTCGAAGAAAGGAGCCGAGCAGGTCCAGTCGGCTCGCACCTGGTCGCCAGCCATGTCTATCTTGTCCATTTTGACGACCATCTCCGGCGGCATCTGCTGCACCGCTTCGCGAAACCAGTCGCGAATGGCGTTCCAGCCGTTGTGCGTGCGGGGCTCTCCGCTGAAGGGCTCGGTCAGCACCGCATTCTGGGCGAAAAGCGACATCATCTGCTTTTCACCCTCCGCCCGAGCGTGCATGGCCTGAAAAACCTGTTCCACGACGGTTCGATGTTCTGCTGTTACTGGCATGGGTTTCCTCGTTTTCGATACAATGGCGGTGTCTACCAGGAGACGCCATGCCTCCCCGGCTGCCGCCGCTTAATGACCAGACGCTTTCCCGACTGCGCACTCTGATGCGCGACCTGCACCAGCGGGACGCGCGCTCGATTCCGCTCCACGACCTGCTTTCCATGGCGGACCAACTCGCGCCCGAGGCCGGACTGACCATCGACGTTGAGGCCTCGCAGGAGTTGGGGCACCCGATGGTGGTCCTGAGGGTGCCGAACCAGGTCGTTACTGACGGACGGCTGGCGCAATTGTCGCCTCGCGAGCGACAGGTGGCTGCCCTGGTTGCTGACGGACTGGCCAACAAACAGATTGCCCGAAACCTGCACCTGGCACTGGCCACCGTCAAGGATCACGTGCACCGCATCCTTAACAAGACCGGATTCGCCAACCGCGCGGCCCTGGCCGCCGCATACCGATCCAGCCATCCGGCATTGCCCTGACGGCGCAGATCGTGTGGGCCCCGTTTGAGGCTTCACATGAGGCGTTTCACATTAGCTGAGGATGGCGGGGGAATTCAATCCCATCTTTGGATGGTATTTTCGACGGAGTCGTTATTTGAGTGATTGGAGCTACTTGGGGGCCGACTCCGTTTTCACTTCGGCATCACCGCTGGTGTCAACCTCAAGCTCGGCAGCTCGATATTGATCGACCGTGGCCTGCTGCACGATGATCTCGACCCGGCGATGTTCGGCGGGATCGACTGGCAAGCCCTGGGCGCGCTTGATGGGCTCGTGTGGGCCGGCAGCCATAATGCGGATTCGATCGGCCTCGATCCCCAGTTCCATCAACCGGTCGTAAACGGCGCGTGACCGTCGATACGAGAGGGTCACAGGGTCGGTGTACTGGCGATCGGCGCCTTTGACTTCAATCGATGCATGTCCGCGAACTTCGATGCGGTTTCGATGACCGCGAATGAGCTTGGCAATCTCCTGCACCATCAGGTCTGCATCGGGGGCCAGTCGACTGTCGTCAGGTGCAAAGGCAATCGGTCCGCCGACCATGACCTCCAGACCATCACGGATTTTGCGTACCCTGCAATATCTGCCGGTCGTGCCTTCGTCATCAGAGACGCTGTTGTTGCGCTGAATAATCTTGGCGGCAAGCGATTGAAGCTGAACAAGAAAGGAATGCAGGTCCAACTCCTGTGCGGTTACCCAGCCTTCCTGCCCGGGGGAGCCGAGTGCCTCGCGAATCGACTCGAGCGCGGCCATCATGCGTTTATCCTGCTTGTCATAATTCGCCATGGCGGCGAGAAGAATGAAAAAGCAGAGCAGCAGCGACATGAGGTCGCCGTAGGTGAGAACCCAATCAGGCGCGCCGCTGGGTGGTGGAGACTTTTTGAGGGGCATGAGCGTTGCCTCTTATCAGGCGGCCTTGGGCGCGTTGAGTAGCGCAGTTCTGGCCCGTGCCGGCAGGAATCCTGCGAGTTTCTGCTGCAGCACCCGTGGGTTGTCGCCAGCCTGAATGCCCTGCACCGCGGCTTGGGCGATCGACAGGGCGAGCATTTCCTGCCCGTTGTGCGTGTTGAGTTTGTCCGCCAGCGGCAGGCAGACCATGTTGGCCATGACGGCGCCATAGAGCGTGGTCAAGAGGGCCACGGCCATGCCGGGACCGATCTTCTTGGGGTCGTCCATGTTCTGCAACATGACGACAAGTCCGATGAGAGTTCCAATCATGCCGAAGGCGGGCGCGTATTTTCCAAGCAAGTCGAGCACCTGCTTGCCTTCGCCGTGCCGGGCGTCGATAGCGCTGATTTCATATTCCATGGTCTGATTAACAACGGCCGGCTCGGTGCCGTCAATGACCATTTGGAGGGCATTGCTGACAAACGGGTCCTTCACTTTTTCGATCTGATTTTGAAGCGCGAGAATGCCCTCGCGCCGGGCCGTATCAGCGAGGCTGGTGAACAGCACGATATCCTCTTCCGGCGATTTGCGAGAGGAGATGAACGCCTTCTTGACGATCGTCAGGAATGCCAGGAATCGCTTGAGCCTTACGCTGAGCAGGGTGGTGGCGATGCCTCCGCCGACCACGAGCACGAACGAGGGCGAATCCCAGAAGCCGGCCACGTTGCCGCCCGAGCCGGCGACGAGCGACCACACAAAGAGGGCAACGCCGGCGACGAATCCGATAAGTGTGGCGAAATCCATTTCCCAACCCAGTTTCAATGTCGAACAGGTGAAAAGTGCGCTCCGTCGCACCAAACCTGTCCGGAAAATCGAAGAGATTATCGTTCGGCCCGGAGTGGGTCTTGATCTCGGAATCCCGACATCAAAATACATGTTTATCTAAGATTGCGAATATCGGGCCCTGACCAATCGCAGGTACGCGGCCAATCGGTCGATGTAATCAGATCGCCGTTCCGGAACGCGTCAGGCGAGGCTCGCATTGCGACGGTGCAATCGACCGGACCCGGCAATGCGAGGATGCTTCAATGCTTTTGGCCGACGCACATTACGTTCCCAGTCTGATCTGGGTAACTCCGTTCGCAGTGCTTCTGCTATGCATCGCCATTCTGCCGATCATTCCGGCCACGGCCCACTGGTGGCATCACAATCGCAACAAGCTGCTGGTCGCCGTGGCGCTGGGGTTGATCACCTGTGTTTACTACGGGCTCCGCGGCGCTGCATACATCCATGACGGTCATGCCGCGGCCCCGGGCCTCGGCAGCGTCCTGAGCGTCCTGAACGCCGCCGTGCTTCATGAGTTTGTTCCGTTCCTTTCGTTTCTCTTCGCCCTGTATGTCGTTGCCGGCGGAATTTCCGTACAGGGCGACCTGCGTGCCACGCCGACGGTCAACACGCTCTTCATGTTCAGCGGCGGAATGATGGCGAGCCTGGTGGGAACGACGGGCGCGTCGATGCTGCTGATTCGACCGATGCTGTCCACGAATTCCGAGCGAAAATACACGAAGCATACGTTTGTATTTTTCATTTTCATCGTGAGTAACATCGGCGGCTGTCTGCTTCCCATCGGCGACCCACCCTTGTTTCTGGGATTCCTGCGCGGCGTGCCTTTTTTCTGGACGCTTCACCTCTGGCGAGCCTGGGCGGTTTGCGTCGCCGGGCTGCTGGTGGTTTATCTCATCTGGGACATGATGGCCTACAAGCGAGAGACGCCGCGGGACTTGCAGCTTGATCAGGTAATGCGCCGTCCGTTGACCGTGCAAGGGTGGATCAACCTCGCCTACCTGATGGGTGTCGTGGCGGTGACGGCCATCGTCAATCCGAACAAGCCGCTCGTGGGCACCGACTGGACGCCGCCGATGTACTTTCGGGAAGGCCTGCAACTGGGCCTGGTGGGGCTGTCGCTGTTGACCACTCCGGCTGGCGTGCGAAAGGCCAACGATTTTAACTACACCGCCATCCTAGAAGTCGCCTGCCTGTTCATTGGCATTTTCATCACCATGCAACCGGCCTTGGAAATTCTCCATTCCGGCGGGGATTTTGCCGTTCTCCAGCATCCCATGCGTTTGTTCTGGGCCACCGGCATCCTTTCGAGCGTGCTCGACAACGCCCCGACCTATCTTGTGTTTTTTGAGGCCGCTGGAGCCATGCCTCACGAAATTGGTCACAAATACATCGAGCTGGCGGGAGGCGGGGCGATTCGCAACGACTTCCTGACCGCGATTTCGCTGGGCGCGGTTTTCATGGGGGCAAACACTTACATAGGAAATGGCCCCAATTTCATGGTCAAGTCCATCGTCGAAAGTACCGGGGTAAAGATGCCATCATTCTTTGGATACATGGTTTACAGCGGGCTGATTCTGGTGCCGTTCTTCGCGCTGGCGACCTGGCTCTTCCTGTAAGCAATGGGTCGGCCCCAGCGGAACATTGAGCACGTTGGGGTTTTGGCGGGGTGGGCTGCGGTGCATGCCGGGCACGGCCGGTCGGCAGAGACCCAGGACTGGCCTTCAAAATCATTTGCTGGCTTTTTTCGGACCGCTCGCCTAAGCTACCTACCGGATGGTTTGCACGACCGAGTTTCATGTTCTGGTGACAGGTCTTATGGCTTTGCCTCCGACGAATCTCTCTCGCCCACGCCACCTTTCGATCCGGAACTTGCGGATCCTTTCAATTCGACCTTGAAAGTAAAACTGCGGGTCGTGGCCCACGTATTTTGAGGAATTTCACTATGGGCAAGAAGTTGTATGTCGGGAATCTCAGTTTCAGTGTGAGCGATTCGGACCTCCAGCAGTTGTTCTCGCCGCATGGCAATGTTGCCAGCGCGCAGGTCATCATCGATCGCGACACGAATCGCAGCAAGGGATTCGGCTTTGTCGAGATGAGCACTGACCAGGAGGCCGCGGCCGCCATCTCGGCGCTCGACGGCCAGGAGCACAATGGCCGGGCGCTCAAGGTCAATGAGGCCAAGCCCAAAGAGAGCCGACCGGGCGGCGGCGGTGGTCGCGGTGGTTACGGCGGCGGCGGCGGTGGCCGGGGCGGCTACGGCGGCGGCGGTGGCCGAGGCGGCTACGGCGGCGGTGGCGGCGGCCGGGGCTATTGAGCAACGCAACGCCAGAACGCTGATAGCGTTTTGCGATTACTGATCAATCCAGGGGCCGGCGGATTCAAATCTGCCGGCCCCTTACTTTTTGAATGGACGGAGCAAGTCCGGGATGCAGTAGACAACTGCTCATAAACACACGAAGCCGGCGGATTTGCATCCACCGGCTTCGCGCAAATCGTCTTGTTTCAATCCCCATAACGACTGGTCAGAACCGATGCCAACCCGCGGGGTCACTCACGGCCGCGCTCATGGCAGGTTCTGATTTGCGTCCTCAGGCCACCATCTCGCGGCCTTCCTCCTTGAATCGCCGACGGAGTCGTTCGATCACGTCCTTGTGAATCTGGCTGACGCGGGACTCGGAGAGATCGAGCACGAGGCCGATCTCGGCCATCGTTAGACCCTCGGTGTAATAGAGCACGAGCACTAAGCGCTCTTCGCGGTTCAATCCGCGGGTCAGGTATTCGGTCAACATCTTGCGGCTGGCGCGCTGCTCGGGATCGACCGCGCGATAATCGCGGATGTCCCAGCCGCCGGCCGAGCCGCGGTGCGAATTGTCGTCGTCGTTCTGAACGGCCGAGAGGTGGACCTCGTGTCCCAGGCGGGAAAGGCGGGCGAGTTCGACATAGCGTTCGTGGCTGATGCCCATCTTGGCAGCCAGCTCGGTGTCGGTCGGTGGGCGACCGAGGGACGAATCGAGGACTTCCTTGCTGCGCATACGCTGCTTCTCAAAGCTGCGGACGGTGCGGGACTGGCCATCCAGCGTGCGGAGCCAGTCCATGACGGCGCCGTGTATGCGCTGCTGGCAGAATGTCTCGAACTTGGCGTTGTGCGACGGGTCGTAGGCCTCGACGGCTTCAATGAGGCCGTCGTAGCCCGCCGAGCAGATCTCGTCGTAGCTGATCTGGGCCGGCAGCTTCTGTGCGAGCCGTGCTGCCTGCATGTGGACGAGGGGTCGATAGTGCTCGACTAGGCGGTTGCGAACGTCGACCGGGTGACCGTTGAGGTACTGGCTCCACATGGCCTCGGCCGGTTTGCGCGCGGACTTCATGCTGAACACTCCGTTGTTCAATTGGACCGTCGCAAAGAGGCGAGAGGCGACGTTCCAGCGACCTTCCGTGCTGACCAGAGTGTTGATGAAGTGAGGCGAGGTTCGAGGGGTTGGAGAGGGGCGTCTCGTCAAAAACGCGTCAGCCAGCCGCACGAAGACCGCAGAGGATCAGCCGTGCGAGCGGCAAATGCCAAAAACCGGCATCAGGGAAATATGAGAGCGTCGACATCCATGCCGACTGATATGACGAGTCCGTCCGACCTCCTTTGTCGTTTCGTTCCGTAGCGGCGTTATAAGACTACTTCAGGTTCAAACGGGACGCAAACAAAAAATGGGGAGGAAATAAAAATATTTTTAGTCGAGTGTGATCCGCGCGCAAACTCATGACGTATAGGTTGTTCGCGCGCCTTGTTACCCGGCAGGCGCAAGAATTGCGCGTCCATTCTGGCTTGCAAACGCGTCAGGTTTCATCAGACAGACAAGCCGATCGCGCTGGCCGATGCGTAATTCTCGGTGTGCGTGATGCTGATCAGGATCGAGTCGATGCCCATCGACTTGGCGAGCCGGGCGCACTCGCCTGACAAGCGAACGCTGGGCCTGCCGGCATCATCGTTCTCGATTTCCATGTCTGTCCAACTGATCGCGCCGCGCCAGCCGGTGCCGAGCACTTTGAGTATCGCCTCTTTCGCGGCGAATCGTCCGGCGATACGGGGGATCGGATTGCGATGCTTCTCGCAATAGGCCCGCTCCGCGGGCGTGAGGATGCGCGGGAGGAATTGTTCGGGATGCTCGCGCCAGATCTTCTCAATGCGCGAGCATTCGATGAGGTCGATGCCGTGTCCCAGGGTGACCATACTCGGAATCCAGTAGCGTCATGCAGTCGGAATTTGTGTCCCGTGCGCCTCGCCAATGGCGCATATTCTAATCGGGCTCGGCGTCGCGCAAATGCCGCCCCAAGTGTGCGTTAACGCGTGAATATCGGAATCGTCCGCCCGGAATTCGATGAACCGAGGACATTTGGGTTTAGAATAATGCTGGGTCGGGGCGGGCCGACCAGTGGGGAATTGAAGCATGAATCTTAAAGCACTTTGGTTGCGGAATCGGGCGAATTGGCGGCCTAGGCCGGACGCTGTGGCCGTCGCTGGCGTGCTGCTTTGTCTGCTGGGTCAACCACCCGCCCTCGCTCAGAATGCCGATCCCGAGTGGACCAAGCCAGAAGCCGCATTGCTGGTCACGCAGACCGATTCTGTCGGATCCACTGTTTGGTCGGAAGTCAACCTCGACCGCGCGAAACTGCAGCGACTCGCGGATGCGGGGGCGGGTGATACCGCACTGCAACTTTGGGATTCGACGCTGCCTGTTTCATTTACGTCGGTTGAGACCTCCACCGGATATATGCGCGGCATGGGCCGCCTGGTCGCACCGGCAACCGGTACGTTTTCATTCGTGTGGGATGGCACGTTGTTTCTCGGCGTCGTGCACGAAGTCGGCGTCGGAACCGTGGAGATTGTCACAGACGCTGCGGGCGCGGTGAAGGCCCGACGTGTCGATCCCAGCGCGTTGCACGTTCCCCGATGCGCGACAAATGTACAGTTTCCAGACGCTTCCGTTCCGCACGGCGGTGGGCCGAGCTGCCCTCATTCGATCTCGACGCTCAACGGTTACGCCGCGGACGATGGCTCGATGGTGGACATTATGTTCGTCTACACGGCTGTGGCGCGCGATGCGGCGGGCGGCGTCAGCCAGATCGAATCGCGCATCGAACTGGCCATCACTGACGCCAACAACGCTTATCAGAGCAGCGCAATCGTTCCGCGCATCCGTTCCATTCACAAGGCGCTCATCGACTACACCGAGACCGGTCAGGGGATCATCCTCGACCTGCCGCGCCTCACCACACCCGGTGACGGATTCCTTGACAGCGTACATGCGGATCGGGACACCTACGGAGCGGATTTAGTGAGTCTCTGGGTGGAGTGGCTGGATTACGGCGGCGTGGCGTACAGCATGGCGGGGCTGGCGGAGGAGGACTTTCACGTCACCGGATTCTCCGTCATGCGGCAGTCACAGTATCTCTTCAACATTCTGGCCCACGAGGTGGGGCACAATTTCGGTTGTGATCACGATCGGGCCAACACCGGCGGCGGGGCGCTCTTCAATTATTCATTCGGCTATCGCGAGCCGGGCAATCTCTGGCATGACATCATGGCCTACGACCCCGGCCAGGTCATTCCTTATTTTTCCAATCCCGACCTGACTTACAACGGACCGCCCGGCAATCCCGGCCCCATTGGCGTGCCGCTGAACCAGCCGCTGCCATGTCACAACGCGCTGACGCATAACAACACGGCATGGCATCTGGCGAACTATCGACCGGCGCCGCTGACCAGCACGCCGCCAAGCCGGCTGTACGTGAATGCTGCAGCCGCGCCGGGCGGCGACGGAGCGAGCTGGGCCACGGCGATCAAGGACCTGCAGGCCGGAATTGGCAAGGCGGCTGCCGCACGGGGTGCGATTACCGAAATCTGGGTCGCAGCCGGCACCTACACGCCTGACCAGGGAAGCAATAATCGGTTCCGGACATTCAAGCCGGTGCAGGGCGTGACGATCTACGGCGGCTTCGCAGGGAGCGAAACGCTGCTCACTCAGCGGAATATCGCGACGAATGTCTGCACGCTGTCGGGGGAAATCGGAGCAGCGGGCATCGCGGACAATTCGCTGCATGTTATCGACGTAACCGATCTGAACGCGACCGCGGTGCTCGATGGCTTCACCATCACCGCGGGCAACGCGAACGGACCATTTCCGCACGACTCAGGCGGGGCGATGCGCAGCAAGTGCAATACGGCAACCATCCGAAACTGCAGGTTCACGGGCAACAGCGCCGCGTGGTCCTGCGGCGCTTGCCTGAATTACAGCGACGGCAATCCCACGTTTACCGACTGCACGTTCACCGGCAACACCGCAATCGGCGACTCGGCCGGCGCGGTTCGGAACGACGATTCGAACCCTATTTTCATGGGCTGCACCTTCTCCAACAACTCGGCGCCATTCTTCGGCGCCGTCGTGAACGTAGCAAACGCTGCGCCGTCGTTCACCAATTGCAATTTCACGGGCAACACGGCAACCCATGCTGAGGGCGCAGGCGGAGCGCTTCGAAATGACAACTCCGCCCCGACCTTCACCGGTTGTAATTTCAGCGCCAACGTCGCGACCTATTCCGGCGCTACCGAGGACGTCACGGGCAGCACGGCGACCTATACCAACTGCACGTTTCAAAATCACACGGCATCTGCATGGCATGGCGTGTCCCTTATTGCCGGGTCCAGCCCGACCTTTAACGGATGCACCTTCGCGTCGAACGCGTGCGTAAGTGGCGGCGGGGCGATCGCCCTTTTCGACGGCGACGGAACCAGCATTCTGGCCTGCCACTTCAGCTCCAATACTGCCGGGTTCGGCGGTGGGATCTACGCCGTCAACTCCGCCCTGACGATCTCCACTTCGACCTTCACGGGCAATACTGCACCCACTGGGGGCGGGCTTTATGTCCTCGGCGACACAGCGAACGTCTCGGGCTGCACCTTCACGCAGAACCTGGCGAACGGCGGCGGCGTGGGCGGGGCCATCGCCATCGGCGCGGCGGCCGCACCGAATATCACAAATTGCCAGTTTATTCAGAATGACGCAGATTACACGGGTGGCGCGATACAGAATTGGGACAGCGCTCCCGTCGTGACCAGCTGCACGTTTCGTGCAAATACGGCCGACTACGGTGGAGCGGTCAATTGCGACAACCCCGGTGCGGCGCTTTTCAACCGCAACCTGTTTGTCGGCAATATCGCCCAGCTTTCCGGCGGAGCGATGCAGCACAGCTTCGGCGCGAATAGTACGACGGTGAACTGCGTCTTCTCCGGCAATTCGACTCCGATGGGCGAGGGAGCGGCGATTCACTCGTATGGCGGCGCTGCCCCCAATATTGTCAACTGTTCGCTGAGTCGAAACTCGGCGAATTCCAACGCCGGCGGCATTTATTCGTGGGACGCAACAGTCATCGTGACCAACTGCCTGCTGTGGGAGAACAGCGGCCCGTCTGGCATGGATCAGGACGGACAGATCGGCGGTTTCGACAGCACGCTGACGGTTAACTACACCAGTCTCCAGGGGAGCACAGGTTCGCTTGGCGGCCTCGGCAACAACGGATCGAATCCGCAGTTTGTCGATTTCGACGGTCCGGACAACACGATCGGCACCGCCGATGACAATCTGCGGCTGCTTGGCACATCAGCGGCCATAGACGCGGGCAACAAGGGGGCATTGCCTCCTGGTATCACCATTGACTTGGCCGGCAACCCGCGCTTCATCGACGCCTGCAGCGTCGCCGACACGGGCGTGGGTACGCCGCCGCTGCCGGATCGCGGGGCGTATGAGTTTCTGCCCGGCGGTGTGATTCCAGGTGACACGAACGCCAGCGGATCGGTCACGGTCGCAGACATCGCGAGTTTTGTCGCCGTAATGCTCGGGACGGACACGATTCCAAACCACGTCGCCGCAGCGGACATGAACTGTGACGCGCTGGCGAACGGGCGAGATGTTCGCGGGTTCGTAGTGATGCTCGTTGGGCCGTAAGCAGGTGCACGAATCGTGGAACCGGCCAATGGCCGGTCGTCTCAGCCCGCGAGTTTGCACTATCAACTGAACAATCCCACGCCTGCGTCGTAAGCACTTTCGTGTCAATCGGAGTTCGTCCATTAGCGAAGTGGACGTGCGCGACGGGTGCATTTGCGCTCGCGGCGATTTATCTTCTGAGCGGCTGGTGGGGCGTCAGCTACGCAACGGATACCTCCGACATTCTGGTAACATCGATTGACCGCGGTTTCGTCCGCCATCAAAACGTCGGGCCCCAGGAGATCATCTGCGAACTTTGGATGAAGCCCCGACCGGGTTGGCACTTGGCGCGAACGAAGTGGGATGCCGTCGGCATCTGGCCGCCGAGTTTCGATTCTGATCGTCCGAACATACGAATCAATCACGCAGGCGGCGTTGATATTGCAATCCCACTTTGGGTTCCACTGATTCCATTGTTGGTAATCTACTACCTGTTACGACGACTCGATCGCCGTCCGCCGATGGGCCATTGTCAGCGATGCGGCTATGACCTAACCGGCAACATCAGCGGAGTTTGTTCGGAATGCGGTATGGTTATTGGAGCGAATGAGTCGACGGGTCGATGACCTGGCATACTGAACCCTCACCTCCGCACAGGTTCCGCTCATGGCTCAGGTCTGACTCTCTCCTTACAATTCGCTTCGAAGGAGTTTCCCATGTCCAAGTTGTTCATGGCTGTGTGCATGTTGACCAGTGTCTCCATTGCGGAGGGCGCCATCGTGAAGAAGCCGATTGAGTACAAGCATGAATCGACCACGCTTGAAGGCTTTCTGTGCTACGACGACGCCCTGACCGGCAAGCGGCCGGGCGTGCTGATCGTCCACGAGTGGTGGGGCTGCAACGACTATGCGAAGTCGCGGGCCGAGCAACTCGCCAAGCTCGGCTACGTCGCGTTTGCGCTGGATATGTACGGCAAAGGCGTGACCACGACGAAGCCGCAGGAAGCCGGAAAACTTGCCGGAGAGGCGAAGAAGGTATTGCGCCCCCGGGCGAAGGCCGGTTTGGATATCCTGCTGGCGCAGCCGAATGTCGATAAAGACAATGTGTGCGCCATCGGCTATTGCTTCGGCGGCACCACCGTACTGGAGCTGGCCTATAGCGGCGCTCCACTGGCGGGCGTGGTGAGCTTCCATGGCAATCTCACGATGCCGAGTGCCGAGGACGCCGGCCGCATCAAGGCGAAGATCCTGGTGTGTCACGGCGCGGCCGACACATTCCAGCCCGAGAAGGAAGTCGCCGAGTGGCGTGATGCGATGCACAAGACCAAGGCCGATTGGCAGATGATCTATTACGCCAATGCAGTGCACGCCTTCACCAATCCGAACGCCGACAAGGTCGGAATTCCCGGCGTGGCGTATGACAAGAACGCGGATTCGCGAAGTTGGCGGCACATGCAGGACTTTTTCAACGAAGTCTTCGGCGAGGCGAAGGCGACGCGGTAGGGAGCGAGGTGGCCGATGTCCACGATGATCATTTTGAACAACGACCAGATGGGCGTCGGCGATGCCGAGCTGGGGCGGAAGGTGCTGGGCAACTGCCTCAAGAAGCTCGGAGCCTTCACCGACCTGGAGGCGATCGCGCTCTACAACGCGGGCGTCAAGCTGGCGGCGAAGGACTCACCGGTCGCGACTGAATTGCACTTGCTCAATGAGAACGGCGTGGACGTCATGGCCTGCGTGACATGCGTCAATTTTTACGGGATCGCCGGCAATCTCATCGTGAAAGAGCCCAGCAGTCTCGACGACATCCTCGCGGTTATGAAGCGAATGGATCGAGTCATTACGCTTTAAGCGTAAGTAGCCTCATGGCGTCGTGGGCACCGCGTGGGCAATCCCGGCGAGTGCAATGACCACGAGCCCCAGGGTGACATTCAGAAGTTGCCACAACCCGGCGTTGGCGCGCAGCCTGGCGAACGCGGGAGACCGGCCCGCCAGCGCACTGCCGATGAAAAAGATGACCAATGCCAGCACGATCTTGACGCCCATGACGCCGTGGTAGCTTCCCTGGCCCTTGTGCTGGGGAATCTTGTAGACCATGTAGGTGTAGAGTCCTGTCACCAGCAGCAGTGTGATGCCCAGCATGAACAGGCCGGCCCAGCGCTTGCGTGTGGCCTCACGAACCGCCTCGCGATCGGCCTCGGCTACCAGCGGCAGTACGCGCCTGGTAACGAAGAATGAATAAACGCCGCCGCCCAGGATAATCGCCGCGCCCAGGAGGTGGAACACGCGAATGACGATCTGATTACCGTCCATGCAATGATCTTCTTTTTTTCCGGGTTGCCGTGGGTCAGGAAATCAGCGCTGCATATTGCTTCAATTCTGTTCGAAAGTCACGCAGGGTGATGTCAAACGCGGCTTCGGCCGGTCGCGGGTCGCAGACCGAGTCCTCCTGCGACATGGCCACCTGGCCCTCGTTGAAGCGCAGGGCCATCGGCAGCACCGGCAACTTCATGATGGTTTTTGCCATCAACTTCGCCTTCCACACGGGCAGGCCCACGATCGGCTTCCATTTTTTGGCACACGGAATCAGATCCTTGCAGGTCTGATAGAGCTGCTTCCAGGTGAGCGCCTCGGGCCCGCCGAGATCAAATGAGCGTCCAATCGTTGCAGGGCGGGACAGCGCGCCGACGAAGCATGTCGCCACATCGCGGACATCGACGGGTTGCAGCTTGTTCTCGCCTTTGCCGAAGTAAGGAATGACGGGGAACGGCACGGGCAAAAACCCGAATGAAGCCACCATGGCATCACAGACAAATGTCCGCATCATCTGCATGAACTCGCCATCGGGTCCGTGGATAATGCTGGGGCGGAAAATGGTGGTGTCGAGACCGCTGTCGCGCACGGCGCATTCGGCGATCCACTTGGTGCGATGGTAGCGACTTGGGGCGTTCAAGCGCGAGCCGAGGGCAGACATATGTATAAATCGCCGGACGCCCGCGGCCTGCGCGGCCTCAATCGCCCTTTTGGTGCCGTCGACGTGCACGCGCTCAAAGGTCTGTCCCTTGAGCCGCTGCTCCTGAATGATCCCGACCAGGTGAATGATTGCCGCGGTGTCTTTCGCGGCGGCGGTCATGGATTCGCGATCCGAAAGCGAGCCGCCGACGGATTCCCAGCGATCGGGAGGCAAGCCGGCCATCTGCTCAGCGAAGACGGTGCGGTCGCGGACGAGGCAAACTGGATGATGGCCGCGCGCGATCAACTCGCGCACGACGTGTCGTCCGACGAATCCGCTGGCGCCGGTGACCATCACGCGGGCGTTTTCGATCGGCTGCGGTCCGGCCGGGGCGCTTGCGGGCGCCGGTGTTGCATTTGAAGGAGATTCAGCCACTGCGGTCATGAAGACACCTTGTCGATTTCCGTTGCAAGTGCGAAGTCATTCTCAGTGAGGCCGCCGGCGTCGTGCGTGGTCAGCGACATGGTCACCTTCGGCCACGTGAGCAGCACGTCAGGATGGTGATTGGCCTTCTCGGCGAGCACGGCGACTTTGGTCACAAACGCGAGCCCATCGAGGAAGTTCTTGCGGGCAAAAGTCTTGCTGATGCCCGCCTTGCCCCCGACATCGGCCCGTGCCCACCCGGTGAGCGCGGCGAGCTTCGCCTTGATCTGATCGTCAGTCAGTTTGTCGCGGCCGGCCATAAACTCGCCTCCGCTGCGAGCATAAGGGGCGTTTGTCCGAGGGTAAACACGAGGATGCGGGTTTTCAAAGTTTCAATTAAGTCGAATAGTCCGATCCGTCGGCCAATTCGCAGCGACGTCCAATCCACTTATAATGCTGAGAAATCTGGACCATGGAGATTTTGCGAATGCTCACCACCTACTCCCCCGAACCCTATGTCAATTTCGCCGACGAAGGCCCCAAGCAGAAGATGCAGGAGGCCCTGGCCCTGGTGAAGAGCCAGCTTGGCCGGACGTATCCGCTGCGGATCGGCGGCAAGCGGATCGAGACCACGAAGACCATCGATTCGACCAACCCGGCGAATCCGAGCGAGGTCGTTGGCCGCGTGGGCCGCGCGTCGGGCGATCAGGCGGTTGAGGCGATCAAGGCGGCCGACGATGCGTTCAAGAGCTGGTCGCGGACATGTCCAGACGTGCGGGCGCGATACCTGCTGAAGGCCGCAGCGATCCTCAAGCGACGGGTGTATGAATTCTCCGCGTGGATGACGTACGAGGTCTCCAAGCCCTGGCTCGAGGCCTACGCCGACACCTGCGAGGCGATCGACTTCCTCGACTTCTACGGCCGCGAGATGATGCGGCTCGGCGGGGCGCATGCGGTCACGCCGTTCGCCGGCGAAGAGAATGAGCTGCGCTACATCCCGCTCGGCGTCGGCACGGTCATCCCACCCTGGAACTTCCCGCTGGCCATCATGGCCGGCATGACCACGGCCGCGGCGGTCACCGGCAATACGGTTGTCTTAAAGCCTTCGAGCGTCGCACCGATCATCGCCGCGAAGTTCTACGAAATTCTCGAAGAGTGCATGCTGCCGCCGGGCGTGGTGAACTTCTGCCCCGGCTCGGGCGGCGAGATGGGCGACACGCTGGTCGACCACCCGCGCGTGCGGTTCATCGCCTTCACCGGCTCGCGCGAGGTGGGCTGCCGCATTTTCGAGCGGGCCTCCAAGGTCCATCCCGGACAGCTCTGGCTCAAGCGGACCATCCTCGAAATGGGCGGCAAGGATTGCATCGTCGTGAGTGACAAATGTGGTGATCTCGATGCGGCGGCTGATGGCATCGTCGCGGCGGCCTTCGGCTTCCAAGGACAGAAGTGCTCGGCCTGCAGCCGGCTCGTGGTGGATGAGAAGATCCACGACGCCCTCGTCGAGAAGGTCGTCGCCCGCACCCGCAAGCTGACCGTCGGCAACCCGACCGGTCAGGAGAACGTGTCCATGGGCGCGGTCGCGGACACGTCGGCCTACGAGAAGATCGTGGGCTACATCGAAGTCGGCGAGAAGGAAGGCAAGCTGGCGACCGGCAAGCCGGCGGCCGACTACCGCAAGATCGGTGTGAATGACGGCCTCTTCATCCAGCCGACCATCTTCACCGGCATCGGCCCGCATGCCCGGCTGGCCCAGGAGGAGATCTTCGGCCCCGTGCTGGCGGTCATCAAGGGCAAGGGCTTCGACAACCTGCTGGAGATCGCCAACAACACCGAGTACGGACTGACCGGCGCGCTGTACAGCCACGATCGCGCCGAGCTGGAGCGTGCCCGGCACGAGTTCCACGTCGGCAATTTGTATCTCAACCGCAAGTGCACCGGGGCCCTGGTGGATGTTCAGCCCTTCGGCGGATTCAACATGTCCGGCACGGACAGCAAGGCCGGCGGCCGCGATTATTTGCAGCTCTTTATGCAGGGCAAGAGCATCACCGAGCGGTGGTAGTTCGATTCGCTGTCGTTAAGCACCAACGGTGCGCTCCAGCTCCAGCCCAGGGCAACGCCCTGGGTTAGGGTTCGCGTGCGCCGTAAGCCCTGACGGGGCGATTCAAGATCTTCGGTGACGCGCGGCACAAACCTCTGGGCCGCACCTTCAGTGCTAAATATCCCTACTATCGTCTATTCCCAGGCCGTTGGCCTGGGCTATGGCTGGGCCGCACCTTTGGTGCTTTCGAACCGGGCAGTAGCGTCCTCCCGCCGTTGGGGGATGACGGGTTGGACGCGAATCGCTCGCAATCCAAATGCGTCATCCGTCATGAAGGCAGGACGCTACACGCGGCGTGTCATCGATGCCTCACGCCGGGTTTTTCACCTTTGTCCCTTCGTCCCTTTGTCCCTTGGTTCGGTGAACCGATCAGAGGATCAAATCCTTGATGCTGGGCCGCTCTTTCTTCACCGTCACAGCTGTCTCGGGCAACGGCTTGCCGCTGGCCCTCGCGGCCGCGGCGGCCTTATCCGCCTTGTCGGCCTCGATGTGCTTCGCCGCGAACTTGACCACCTTGTAGCCCA
>CAYXEY010000044.1:5340-17100 GCA_964464105.1 uncultured Planctomycetaceae bacterium | reverse complement strand
TTTGCCTGCTTAATGCTTACAAGACTACTGGCCAATAGTTCATAACAGGCTCTAGCCTTATGGCTTGCCAGCTTGTGGCTTTTTGCAATGGTCGAATTGCCGGGAGGCGACGGAGGGGTGTCTGTTTGCGGTGGCATTTGCTACGTGGCGGCCGACGGCAACGGATCAAATAGGGGACATTCTGAATTATCGCCGGAGATACAGGGGCGTTCAACGCAGTTGGGCGGGCGAGAGTCACTTCTTCTTGTCTTTTTTGTTCCCCGAGGCCTCCATCCCCTCCATCCGGATGTGCCGGCGGAGCTTTAGCAGTTCGGCGAAGGCCTTCAGGATGACCGAGAGCTTCGCGCCGGTCTGCTGACCGGCCGTTCGCGGGTAATGGTTGACGCCGGTTTCGACGATCCGCAGGCCGTGATTTTTTGCCTTGGCGAGCAATTCAGTGCTGATCAATGCCCCGCGGCTGTGCAATGTGATGCGATCCATCAAACTCTTGGGCAGCAGTTTGAAGGCGCAGTCGATATCGCGAACCTTTAAACCGAAGAGCGCCCGGACCAGCGTGCCCCAGCACCAGGCGTTCACCTTGCGCATGAATGGGTCGGCCCGCTTGATGCGATAGCCCACGGCGAAGTCGCCGCGATCGAGCAATTCGATGAGCTTGGGAATCTCGTTGATGTCGAACTGGCCATCGCCGTCGGTGAAGAATATCCAATCCTTGCGCGACTCGGTCAGGCCGCGAACCACCGCGCCGCCGTAGCCGAGATTGGGATTATTGTGTACGGCTCGAACGTGCGAATCCTCGGCGGCAAGGCGATCGGCGATTTCGCCGGTCTTGTCGCGGCTGCCGTCGTTGACCGCGATGACCTCAAACTCCTCCGCGAAATTAGGAGCAGCGGCCAACGCGCTCCGGACAACGCGCTCGATATTGGCTTCCTCGTTGTAGAAGGGGAAGAAAATCGAGAGTGACGAGAGCTTTTTCATGCGGTATCGGTTCTCGGTGGTAGCGGCGCCTCTCCACGAGGGACTTCGAAAGCGCGCGTGGATCAGGAATTAGTCTGCCGAATGCGCTGGGCCAGAATCGACGTGCTCAGCCCCTCGCGCATCGGGGCCAGCAGCACGCGTCCGCCGCGGCGCTCCACGACATCTTGTCCGACGACGGTTTTGTTTGCCCAGTCCGCGCCTTTGACCAGCACGTCAGGCTCAATCGCCTCGATCAGTGCCGCGGGCGTATCGTCATCGAAGAGCACGATGTAATCAACGTCGGCCAGGGCGGCCAGCAGGGCGGCGCGATCGGCCTGGCCCACGAACGGGCGACCGCTGCCCTTGCCCTGCCCCGAAACCGAGCGATCGGAATTGAGGCCGACCACCAGCAGATCGGCGTGGTTGCGAGCGAATGAAAATGTCTGCGCGTGGCCCGCGTGCATGAGATCGAAGCATCCATTGGTGAATGCCACTTTGTTTCCGAGCTCGCGGCGGCGCTTGATCTCGGGGAGCAGCTCTCCGAGCGTGCGGATCTTGCCGAGATGCTTGTGGCTCTCGGCCAGCAGTTCGGCCATGAGTTCATCGCGTTCGATGGGCACGCATCCGAATTTTCCGACCTCGAGTCCGCCGGCGACGTTGGCGATGGTCGCGGCCTCGGTCAGCGTGGCGCCGGAGGCCATTGAGACCGCAAGGGCCGCGAGCACTTCGTCGCCCGCGCCGGTCACGTCGTACACATCGCGCGGACGGGTGGGAACGTGTTCGAATGATTCGCCGGGGCCGATCAAGGCCATGCCTTCGGCATCGAGCGTTACGAAGACATGTTTCGTGCCGCAGGCGGCGTGAATTGCGGCGGCGTGTGCACGAACTGCACCGACATCGGGCAGGCGGCGGCCCAGCACACGCTCGGTCTCGGAGCGATTGGGCGTGATCGCGGTCGCGCCATGATAAAGACGATAGTCATTTGTCGGAGCAGGATCGACCAGCACCGGCGTTCCCCTTCGCGAGGCCGCGCGGATGACCGCCGTAACCAGCGCCGGTGTCATCACGCCCTTGCCGTAATCCTCAAGGCAGACTGCGTCGCATTGACCGATCACGGCATCGATTTGTCGAATCAACTCCTGGGTAATGGAGTCGTTGACGGGCTGCACGACTTCTTCGTCGATGCGAATGAGCTGCTGGCGATGGCGATGCTGGGCGAGGCCGATGAGGCGGGTCTTGCGCGTGGTGGGGCGGGTTGAATCGGGGATCAATCCGCGTGCGTCCGCTCCGCGGGCAGCGAGCATATCTTGAATCTGCCGGGCATCAGAATCCGCACCGACCACGCCCACGCAGTGGCAATTTGCGCCGAGTGCGGCGACATCGGCGGCGACCGATCCCGCTCCTCCGAGTGCCGCGTTCTCGCGAATGATTCGAAGCACGGGGACAGGTGCTTCCGGGCTGATTCGCTCGGCATCGCCGTAGAGGTAGCGATCGAGCATGAAATCACCCACGATCAGGACTCGTTTTCCCTGCGCGGCGTTCAAGATGTCACAAAGACGATCCCACATCGGCGTTTTCAGCCCTTTCCGAAGGGATCATGTTAATGGCGACGGGGTGCAATTGCGACGGTCACTGTGTGAATGAGACGCCGTGTCACCTCCGAATCAACTTATAAGCCGTTGTAATAAATGAAGTTAAAGCGTCAGCGCCCGTCCCGAAGCACGTCCCAGGGGCTGCAGGACCGACCCCTGTTCTCAGTAACATTTCACAAGAAAAAGCCCGATAATAGCATTGGCAAAAGGGGTCGTCCGATATATCTTCAAGTTTCCAGCGCAGGGAGGCCGAATTATCGGTGGAAGCGCATTTGTTGCCCGGTGTAACGGGGCGCGCTGCCTGGCGACGGTTTACGTAAAGCAAGCAGATTCAGCCGTTTACGGCAAGGATGCCCGTCTATGAGGACCATTGCGGTCGCCAACCAAAAGGGCGGATGTGGCAAGACCACCATTGTCATCAACCTCGGCGCCTGTCTGGCACGGGAAGGCCAACGGATTCTCGCCATCGATCTCGATCCGCAGGGTCACTGCGCCTTGGGGCTGGCAGTGCCCGAGGAACAGATCGAGCAGAGCGTGTCCGACCTGCTGATGGCGGTGCATCAGAATCGCGCGATCGACCTGGCGCGCGTGACCTGGCAGATCTCCAGCAATTTCGACCTGATTCCGGCGCGATTTGATCTCTCCAAACTGGAGCAGGGGCTGGCCGGCGTGCCGCATCGCGAGACGCTGCTTCGCCGGGCGCTGGTCGCGGCTGAAGGAAAATATGACATTGTCTTGATCGACACGCCCCCGACCGTCGGCCTCTTGACCGAGAACGGGCTGAACGCGGCCAACGAGATCATCGTGCCGGTCGACACGGGATACTTCTCATTGCAGGGCCTTTCCAAGCAGCTCGACACCATCAAGCTGCTGCGGGCCGGCAATCAGCATCAACTGGCCGTGCGCATCCTCGCCAATCTGTACGACGTGCGCACCAAGCTGGGCCGCGAGATTCTCGCCGAGCTGCGCAAGCGGCACGGCGACGCGATGTATACAAGTTTCGTCAACTTCAACACCAAGTTGAAGGAGAGCACAAGTTTGGGTCAGCCCATCACGGAGTACGATCCATCCAGCAGTGGATGTCGGGACTTCGTGCGCCTGGCCCGCGAGCTGATGTCCATGGGCGCCGGACCGTCGGCCCCACCGGCGACATTGCCGGCCAGTACGTCCATGCCGGCCGAGCTGCTGGCCCACGCCGATGCACTGGCTGAGAACGCATCGAAGCTGCTGGCCACGTCGCAGACGCTATTGGGCGCAGGACGATTGCAGCCGCGACAGGAGCGGTCGGATCGCCCGGCCGCGATTCCGCCGGAGGAAACGGCTCGCAAGATCGAAGCCGTCTATGGCGCGCATGCGGTCAACGATGGCGTTGAGTTCACCATCAAGGCGTCGGGGGCGTTCAACGTCCGTCTGGCCGGCGATTTCAACGACTGGCAGCCCGAGCGAACGATCCTGCATCCGCTGTCGGACGGTCTTTTCCAGGTGAAACTGCCGCTTTCGCGTGGTCGGTATCGCTATCGCTATGTCATCGACGGACAGTGGCGCAACGATCCGCACAATGGCATCGTGGAGACCAATCCGTTCGGCGAATTGAACAGCATCGTCGAAGTGCGGTGAGTGAAGAATCGCGAATTAAGAATAGCGAATAGCGAATGAAGGCAAGGCGTCTTTTTTCGCGAGTCGCTAATCCGCGAGCATTGCCCCAAGCTCGTGAAGCGATTTGATCCGCCGAATTCCATTCGGGGCCGGTTCGTCTTTCCCCTTCCGATCCAGCCACACCGCCCGCCAGCCGCACTCCTGCGGCAGGATGCAGTCGCACAACGGCTCGTCGCCGACAGCGAGAATTCGATCGGGCCGCATGTCCAGCCGTCGGGCGATCTCGCAATAGTAGGCTTTGGCGCCTTTCGCGTGGCCAATAAGACCATTGTCGCAATAAAGGTCCAGCAGCGGAAACAGGGATTCACCGGCCGTCCCCAGCATGAACAGCGGCAGGCTGGTGAAAGCGACGGTCTTCAGACCTCGTCCCCGGGCCTCGCGAATCGCGTCCATGGCATCCGGGAAAAGGGCCATATCACCGCCATGTTCGAACAGCTGAGCCACGGCCGGCAGCACATCGGTCGGCACGCGGACGCCCATGCGATCGAATTGCAATGCGAGAAAATCCGACCAGCTCCTGATCTGCCGCTTGGTCCCATCGAGCATGAAAACCGCCTGCCGGGCGGCCTCGAACGCCTGGTAGCTGATGTCGATTCCGACTCGCTCCAGCAGGCGCTGCACCTCAATGGAATGGACGTGCCTGCCCGGCCAATGAGCGAGCGTGCCATGAACGTCGAATGCGACGGCGAGCGATTTCATGCCGGGAAGTTTGATCGAAGCCGGTCGGAGAGGGAAATGCCGCAGTTCATTGTCGCGGTAGGATAGGCGGGGTTGTCCGATATTGAAGGGAGCGGGCGGTCAGGCACGACGTGCGCGGGCGACGAGGCCGCAGGCCTCATCCGAAATGCCCCTGCGGAGTGCGTATAATTGAGCATAGGCGAGGAGTGGTTGGCTTCGCACCGATGCTGCGGCACGATTTACGGCCGGATGACTCGCGGCCACGGCCTTGTAGTGTCAATATAGTTAGCAGCGTTACCAGTCGGCTTGTGTCGCGAGCCGGTTGCCAGCGCAAGAGGATGTCAGGGCCATGTCCCTCAAGATTGACAAGGACCACCAGCGCTTCCGCCAGATCGTCAAGGGCAAGATCCGCGACGACCTGCGGCGCTTCCTCACGCGCGGCGAACTGATCGGCAAAGAAGGAAAGAACCTGATCAGCATTCCGGTGCGCGGGGTGGAGACGCCGCACTTCCGTTACGGCCCGAACAACGATGGCGGCGTCGGCGCCGGCGATGGAAAGCCCGGCGATCCAGCCAGCGGCGGTGATGGCAGCGGACAGGCGGCCGGCGGAAGCAATCCCGGCAATCACATCATGGAGGTCGAGGTCACGCTCGACGAACTGGCGGACATCCTCGGCGAAGAGCTGCGGCTGCCGCGCATCAAGCCGAAGGGCAAGCACTCGATCACGTCGGAGCGCGACCGCTACAGCGGCATTCGGCAGACCGGCCCCGAGAGTTTGCGGCACTTCAAACGAACGTATCGCTCGGCCCTGCGGCGACAGTTGATCGCGGGCAATTACGATCCCAACAATCCGCGCATCGTTCCGATCCGCGCCGACCGGCGCTATCGCAGTTGGAAGACGGTGCTCAAGCCGCAGTCAAACGCGGTGATCGTCTACATGATGGACGTGTCCGGCTCGATGGGCGATGAGCAGAAGGAGCTGGTGCGGCTGGAGGCGTTCTGGATCGACGCATGGCTGCGGCGGAACTACGAAGGCATCGAGAGCCGCTACATCGTGCATGATGTTCGCGCGGCTGAAGTCGATCGCAACACGTTCTTCCACCTGCGCGAGGACGGTGGGACGAAGATCTCGAGCGCGTTCAAGCTTTGCAAGCAAGTGCTGGAGTCGCGCTACGATCCGCAGGAGTGGAACGTGTACGTATTCCATTTCTCCGACGGCGACAATTCCAGCGAGAGCGATTCGCGCGAGTGCTGCCGCATGCTCAAGGAGAACATGCTGCGGAACATCAACGTGTT
This sequence comes from uncultured Planctomycetaceae bacterium, assembly GCA_964464105.1. Taxonomy (GTDB): domain Bacteria; phylum Planctomycetota; class Phycisphaerae; order UBA1845; family UTPLA1; genus CAYXEY01. The sequence continues at coordinate 10,924 of CAYXEY010000044.1, read as the reverse complement.
CGGCTACTGCCAGGTGGCCAGCGCCTACGGCAGCGGCAATTTCATCAATGTGATCCACGAGCATCTGGACAATCTGGAAAACGTCATCACCAGCCGGGTGAACACCAAGGATGACATCTACGACTCCATCAAGACGTTTTTCTCGAAGGGTCGATAGGACGCGCCCATGACCGACATGAAGACCATTCTGGCGGACGAGGCGCGGCGGATCGCGGACATCGCCCAGCAGGCGGGGCTGGACTTCTTCGAGACGCGGTTCGAAGTGGTCGACTTCGACACCATGCAGCAGATCGCGGCCTATGGCGGCTTTCCGCAGCGCTATCCGCACTGGCGCTTCGGCATGGAATATGAAAAGCTCCGCAAGCAGCATGTGTACGGCCTGGGCAAGATCTACGAGATGGTCATCAACAATGACCCGTGCTACGCCTATCTCGTGGCCGACAACAGCCTGACCGACCAGCGGCTGGTCATGGCCCATGTGTATGCCCATTGCGATTTCTTCAAGAATAATTACTGGTTCAGCAAGACCAACCGCAAAATGATGGACGAGATGGCCAACCACGCCACGCGCGTGCGGCGGCACATTGATCGCTTTGGGTTTGAGGCGGTCGAGCGGTTCATCGACGGGTGCATCTCGCTGGATAACTTGATTGATCCGTATGCGCCATTCATGAAGCGGACGATCGATCCGCGCAGCGCGCCCAGTGCCGACCAGATGTCGGACTCGCGGAGTGTGGAACGCGACGTAGTGCGCTTCGAGACCAAGCCGTACATGAAGAACTGGATCAATCCGCCGTCGAACATCAAGAAGCAACGCGACGATCTGATGAAAGAAAAGGCGGCGAGCCGGCGGCGATTGCCGGAGCGCCCGTTGCGCGACGTGCTTCAATTCCTGATTGAGCATGCTCCGCTGGAGGACTGGCAGGCGGACATCCTGGCGATCATCCGCGAAGAGGCCTATTACTACGCCCCGCAGGGCCAGACCAAGATCATGAACGAAGGCTGGGCCACCTACTGGCACAGCAAGCTGATGACCACGCGCATCTTGACGGATGACGAGATCATCACCTATGCCGATCATCACAGCGGCACGGTCGCCATGGCCCCGGGGCAGATCAACCCGTACAAGATCGGGGTGGAGCTGTTCCGCGACATCGAGGACCGTTGGAACCGCGGCCGGTTCGGCAAGGAATTCGAGGAGTGCAGGAGCCTTGAAGAGGCCCGCAAGTGGGACAAGAAGCTCGGCCAGGGCCGCGACAAAGTCTTTGAGGTCCGCCGCATCCACAACGACGTGACCTTCATCGACGAGTTTCTCACGCCCGAGTTCGTCGAACGCTACAAGATGTATCAATACCGCTACGACCCGACCACGCGGCGGATGGTGGTGGTCAATCGCGATTTCGAGAAGATCAAGGCGCAATTGCTGTTCATGCTGTCGAATCACGCCCAGCCGTACATCTACGTGGTGGATGGCAACTATGCCAACCGCGGCGAGTTGTACATGGCTCACAAGCACAACGGCGTCGACCTGGACATCAAGTTCGCGGCCGAGACGTTGAAGAACGTGCAGCGGCTTTGGCGGCGGCCCGCACATCTGCAAGCGCAGATCAACGACGAGATGTTCCTCTTCACCTTCGACGGAAACCAGTCGCAGCAGCAGCGCGTGCATGCCGATCTGCCGCGGCCGGCGCACACCCTTTGAGTTGTCTCAGTTAAGCCTGCCGAATTGGCGTTTCCGGTCGCCGAACAAAGCTGCCTGCTGCGCGGTTTTGCGCACGCGCTTCGCCAGTCCATTCGCTTGCCCGCAGTCCGGTTGAATGCCGCACTTGAGCAATAAACACGTCGTCATTTCGTTTGTACCCAAGACGGACATGCAGTCTGTTCTGATGTGTGATCACACCCTGCGATGAGTCGGTTCGAGGATATGGGGCCTTCGCCGGCATTGGGCATCTCGATGAACGTGGCAACCCCGCGCGCCTGGAAATGGGTCATAGGTTTTGTTTCATTGCTTTCCTGTGCCAGCGTGGCTTTGGCACAGGGTCGAGACCGAGCTTCGCGCGAAGGGCCCGCTGCAAAGTTCTCGCAGATCCTTGGGCGTCCCACCGATCATTCTGTCACACTGAGTCTTCTGTCGTCATCCGACATCCGTGCGTACGTGGAGTATGGCGTGGCCTCCGGACGCCGTGACCACAAGTCGCCCATCACCTCTGTAAGGGCGGGAATGCCGATCGAGATTGAAATTTCCGGTCTCAAATCGAATGCCTCATACTCCTATCGAGTATGCACGCGTGCGTCGGGTGAGGGCGAATATCAGCCGGGCGAAGCGTGCACTTTTCACACGCAACGGGCACCCGGCGAAGCGTTTCGATTCGCGCTGCAAGGCGACTCTCATCCCGAGCGAGCCGGAAAAATGTTCGACGCCGACTTGTACGTGCAGACGATGAGTAATGTCGTCAAGTCTGCTCCTGACTTCTACCTGACGATGGGGGATGACTTCAGCATTGAACGGCTCATTGAGCGGAAGACGCTGAGCCAATCTGCTGTTGATGCCGTCTACGCCCACCAGCGCGGCTTCCTCGGACTCGTCGGCATGTCCGCGCCATTGATGCTCGTCAATGGCAACCACGAGCAGGCCGCCAAGTACCTGCTCGATGGCACTGCAAACAACTTTGCGGTTTTCGCGGGCAAGGCGCGCACGAAGTTCTTTCCCCTCCCTGCGCCGGGGGGTATCTACTCGGGCAATTCGGAGCCTGTCGAGCACATCGGGTTGCTCCGAGACTATTACGCGTGGGAGTGGGGCGACGCGCTGTTCGTGGTGATCGATCCTTACTGGCATTCCGACGTCGCCGTTGACAACGAAGCGGGCACCAAAGCCCCGCGGCGCGATACGGGCCGCGGCCCGCGATCGGGTGAAAGCAACCGCGACGCCAAGCGCCGCGGGCGAGAGATGGGAGACGGCAGCAACCAGGCCCAGGGCGAAGAGCCCGCGAACCGCCGCGGCAAGGGCCGGCGCGATCTCTGGCAAATCACGCTCGGAGATGCCCAGCACCGCTGGCTTGAGAAGACGCTGCGCGAGAGCAAGGCGAAGTTCAAGTTCGTGTTCTGCCATCACGTGCTGGGCACGGGCCGCGGCGGCATCGAGATGGCCACCAAGTTTGAATGGGGTGGGCAGGACAATCGGGGTGTCGATCAGTTCTCCCACCATCGTCCCCAATGGGACATGCCAATCCACGCGTTGTTGAAAGAGACGGGTGTCACCATTTTCTTTCAGGGACACGACCACATCTACGCGCGCCAGGAACTCGACGGTGTGGTCTATCAAACGGTGCCCAACCCGGCGGACCCGACGTTCACTGCGTTCAATCGTCAGGCATACACGAGCGGGGAGATATTTCCGAACTCGGGTCACCTCCGGGTGACCGTGACCCCGGATTCGGCGAAGGTGGAATATGTCCGGTCAGTTCGCCCGCAGGATGAGGACGAGGGCGAGACCAATGGCTCGATCGTGCATTCGTATGTCGTCAAGCCGCGAAGACCCGAAGCCGCCACGCCATCCAAGTCTTCGGAGCGCCAGCGATGAGTCTTCGATGCCGCCTGTTCACGCTTGGCCTGATTGGCACATTTGCCACGGCCGCCCTGGGCCATCCGCCCGATTCCGATGGAAATCACAATGGCCCGAGACATCCTTCCGTCGATCCCGCCTCGATGCGCAAATGGACGAACTTGAAGACGGGAGAAGTGGTGCGCGGGACGTTTCTGGCGGCGCGGAGAGTGGATGGCAAGGTTACGGTCAGCATCGAGCGAGAAAATGCAGATGTGATCGCCTTCGCGTTATCGGAGTTGGTCGAGTCAGACTTCGCGGAAGCGCAGCGACGGATCGACATGGTGACGGCAATCAACGATTGGCGGATCGCGGTGGCCATCGACGGCGAGCAGAAGCCGCCTGAGGGGGAGGATGGCGGTAGTGGCACTCGCGGACAGAAGCCTCCCCAAGCCGCGCCCTTCGACCTCTTTGCGCCGTTCGTCAAGACGCGATGGGACGCACGCTGGCTGTTCGTCGAAAGTGACGGCCTGCCGCACGTGCCGGGCGTCAAGGACGCGAGCATCTATTCACACCCGATGATGGTCGGAATCCGGGCGTGGCAGCAGCAGGTGCCGCTGCCGCAGCCGTACACCGGCGACAACGCGTGGCGGTTCCCGCTCAAGCCTGAGATGGCGGACAAACCCGTGTCGGCCAAGGAGCAACTATTCCGCGGGGCCATCGCGATCGCGGCAAACGGTGTGCCGATCTTCAACCCGATCAAGAATGATGGGCGCACCGACACGTTCCTGGCGGGCGAGCTGGACGAATTCGGTGGACACTGTGGCCGCGCCGACGACTACCACTATCACATCGCCCCGCTCGCCTTGCAGAAGGTGGTCGGCAAGCAGAGCCCCGTCGCCTACGCCTTGGACGGCTTCCCGATATACGGACTCTTCGACCCCGCTGCCAGGAAGGGTGAAGGCAAGAGTTGCCCATTGGGCGGCACCGCGAAACTCGACGATCTGAACGGGCACTTTGCGCCGACTCCCAGCGCGCAGACAGGCACGGAAGGCCTCTACCACTACCACGCAAGCAAGACCTATCCGTACCTCAACGGCGGCATGCGCGGCAAGGTGACGGTGAAAGACGACCAGATCGATCCGCAGCCTCGGGCCAATCCTGTACGTCAGTGGCTCCAACCCTTGCGCGGCGCACGAATCACCGGTTTCAAGACAATTGCCGAGAAGTCATGGTCACTGGAATACACCCTCGCCGGCAGGAAGCACCTTGTGAATTACCGAATCGAGGACGGCGGCAAGTACGTCTTCGATTTCGTCGATCCCAAAGGCACGAAGAGGTCGGAGACTTACACATCGCGGCCTCAACGGGACCGTCCGCCGCCGGGCGACGATCGTGATGGCCGACGCAGAGGCCGTGGTCGTGATCGTGATGGGAGACGAGGCGACCGTCCGCCGCCGCGCCAGGCCGAAAACGAGGATCCCGCTCCCGAAGTCGCCGTATCGAGCTTCAAGCTCTCCAGCCCGGCAGTCGGCGAGGACGGCAAATTGCCCGCGGAGTTCACGTGTGACGGGTCGGGCATCTCGCCACCGCTCGCATGGGCCAAACCGCCTGCGGGAACAAAGAGTTTCGCGGTGACGATGCATCACATCCCGGGCCCGCCGCGTCCAGGCGACCGCCCTGGCGAAGACAAGCATGTATACCTCGTGGTGTACAACATCCCCGCTAACACGCTCGCACTTGCGAAGGGTCAGACGAAGATCGGCTTGCGCGGCGTCAACACGGTGAATCGTCGGGCGGAGTATGCGCCGCCCTGCTCGAAGGGGCCGGGCCCCAAGAAGTATACGCTGACGGTCTACTCGCTTTCGAGCGAGCCGACACTGTCACCGTACAAGGACGGCGACGCTTCGGGCGTCACGATGGATGGCCTGTTAGCAGCGATCAAGGAAAAGACACTGGCAACGGCGTCGCTCGATGTGACGTACGAGCGGCGACGAGGGCAATAGGATTCCGATGACACGACTGTTGAAGCGATTGAGACTG
>CAYXEY010000044.1:0-5330 GCA_964464105.1 uncultured Planctomycetaceae bacterium | reverse complement strand
CGGCGCAATGTGCCTTGCCGTTTGGACAATCTTGATTGCGCCGGGCGCGATCGGTCAGATCGCGGTCGAGAGGCGGTCGGAGCAACCCGCCGGCAAGAACCCGCAACGCGGCGCCGATCGCGCTCCGCGCGGCAGGGGAAAGTCCTCCGGCGGTCGGGTCGAGACGTTTCATACGGAAGTCCCGGCGCACCCGTTCGACATCGTGTTGGTCAGGCCGACCCGCAATTCGATGACCGTCAGCGTCGTGGCATACGCCGACGAGGAGGGGTCGATCGCCTGCTGGCAGGCGGGACGCGAGGGGATGAACTCCACGCCCGTGCAAGCGCTCCCGGCAGGCGAGCCCGTGCTCTTCAAACTTGAGCATCTCAAGGCCGATTCGACGTATCGCTACCGGCTCAATCACAGGCCGAGGCGGACGAACACCCTGCGCGGCGACGGGCCTGCGGCACCGAGCAACAACGTGGCGATGAGCGGCAGCGACACGTACTCGTTTCACACACCTCGCGCCTCCGACGAGGCGTTCAAGTTCACGATCCAAGCTGACTCGCATCTCGACGCCAATATGTCGCCTGCCGTATACGAACAGACGCTCGCCAACGCGCTGGCTGACAAACCCGATTTCCACATCGACCTCGGCGACACGTTCATGTGCGACAAACACGGGCGGAGTTTTGCGGACGCACTGCCATTGTATATCGCTCAGCGATACTACTTCGGGCAGTTGTGCCACTCCGCGTCGTTGTTCATGGTGCTGGGGAACCACGACGGCGAGTTGGGGTACACGAATGACGGGCCGGCCAGCATGGCGGCATGGTCGTTCGCTCAACGGACGAAGTACTTCCCCCCTCCCGAGATCATCGACAACGCAGACGGCATAGCCCTGTATTCAGGTCGCACGTCGTATGAGAAGGGACAGGGCGCCAACTACTACGAGTTCACCTGGGGCGATGCTCAGTTCTTCGTGCTCGACCCGTTCTGGTTCACGACGACGCGGCCGCGCGGCGGGGGTGGACACGGGCGCGACAAGAAGGATGCTGACGTCGCCGGCACAGATGAAAACTGGGCCCGCACGCTCGGCAAGGACCAATATGACTGGCTCGCTCGCAAGCTCGAGGGCTCCAAGGCGAAGTACAAGTTCGTCTTCATACACCATCTCGTCGGCGGGCTCGGCAAGGCGAACCGAGGCGGCGTGGAGTCGTCCGTCTTTTTCGAGTGGGGCGGCAAGAACGCGGACGGGTCCGCGGGTTTCGCATCGCACCGACCCGGCTGGGCGATGCCGATACACGACTTGCTCGTCAAGCACAAAGTCTCGGCGGTCTTCCATGGGCACGACCATCTGTTCGTCCGCAGCGAACGCGATGGCATGATTTACCAATGCGTGCCTCAGCCGGGGAACCCGCGCGGCGGCACCCAAAGTGCCGGAGAGTATGGCTACAGCTCCGGCACGATCCTCGGCAGTCCGGGCCACTTGCGCGTCGCGGTTTCTCCCTCATCCGCAAAGGTTGAGTTCATTCGCGCGTCCATTGGCGATGACAAACGACCGGCCCGGAATGGACCCGGGGCAAACGGTTCGGTTGTAACCCAATACGAAATCAAGCCCAGGATCCGCCGCTGATCCTCACTCGGCATTTTGTGGACCTCGATGGCTGCCGGCCTTTTGCCTATGGTTCAACCGGACACCCACTCACCGGAGAATTGCCGTGGTGGCATGCCTCCGCGACAATGCGTCCATGCGATACATCGATCCGCACATTCACATGGTCAGCCGCATCACCGACGACTACCAGCGGCTTGCGTTCGCCGGATGCGCCGCGGTGAGCGAGCCGGCCTTCTGGGCCGGGTTCGACCGGGGCAGCGCCGCGGCGTTTCGCGATTATTTTCGACAATTGACGCAATATGAGCCGAAACGGGCGGCGCTTTACGGCATCGCTCACTTCTGCTGGCTCTGCATCAACGCCAAGGAGGCGGAAAACGTCGCCCTGTCGCGCGAGGTCATCGGGCTGATTCCGGAATTCCTCGACCAGCCCAACGTCCTGGGCATCGGCGAGATCGGGTTGAACAAAAACACGCCCAACGAGGCGACGGTCTTCTGCGAGCATCTCGAGCTGGCCGCGAGCCGCGACGAACTCGTCCTCGTGCACACCCCGCACCTGGAGGACAAGTACAAGGGCACGCGGATGATTCTCGACATGGTGAAAAATGAGCGGCGGATCAAGCCGGAGCGCGTGCTCATCGATCACGTCGAGGAGCACACCATCGGCGCGGCGTTGGACGCCGGTCATTGGGTGGGCATGACGCTCTATCCGATCACCAAATGCACGCCGCAGCGCGCCGCCGACATGGTCGAGCGGCATGGACCCGATCGCATCATGGTGAACTCGGCGGGTGACTGGGGTCATAGCGACCCCATGGCGGTTCCCGCATTCATGCATGAGATGCGCATGCGCGGACGCAGCGACGCTGATATTTCTCGAATTGTCTACGAAAATCCACTGGCGTTCTACAATGGGTGCCGCCGTTTCACCGGTTTGCCGGGTAACTGATCAACAATCCCCGCGGAGTCGAGCCATCAGGGCGCCTTGGCCTCTGGGGCGGTCTTGGCAGGTGCATCGGCAGGCGCCGAAGTCGGTTCGCCCGCTTTGGGAGCGCCTTTCGGGGTCAGTTCCTGCTCCACGCGCTGCCGCTGACCGTCGGTGAATATGTCGAAGACGCGTACATAGAGAGCGCGCAGGGCCTGCTCTTCCAGGTTTTGCCTTTGCGGTCCTCTCATGGTCTCCTGATGGACCTTGAATGCGGCTTCGATCTGAGTCTTCTGTTCCGGGGTCAGGTCGCCGAGCCGATCCGTGGCGGCCTTAAGGGCCGTGGCCGAACGGATCATCCCGTCATAGGCCTTCCGGTTGTATTCCGCCAGCGCCGCGTGGCGATCAGCCCAGAACTCAAGAAACTGTTTTCGTTGCTCAGGGCGAAGCGTCTCGGAGATGTTCCGTTTCAGGACTTCATCCGTTTCGGTCATCTTGCCGACCAAACGGTCGCGCTTCTTGACGTATTCCTGGGTCAGGGCGGTGCGCTCCTGTATGAGTTGCTTTTCCTTCTGTGAGTCACCCGCCGCCTTGGCGGCCTGGATTTCGGTGACCGTTTCGTTCATTCGCCGTGTCACGTCCGGATCCGGCGTCATCTCCCTTCGGGCGGCGCGAAATTCCTCGTCCGCAGCGTTAAGCAGGACGGTGATGCGCCGCGTCTGCTCATCGTCGAGATTGACGGCCGAATGCATGGGCTTGAGCAGGGAAATGTGGCTCGATTGCGATGCGGAGCGGACCGAGGCCGGCGAGGCGCCGGCGCCGCGCGAGCCGGATGCCCCGGACTCGTCCTGTGCCAAAACGATGCCGGTCATGACGAATACAAGCGTCGCAGTCAAACGAGGAAAAAGTCCCATTGTTAACCCTCTGCCAGGAATAAGAACTCAATTCAAACTCAGCACCAAATCTTGAACAGGGCCGCGGGCGATGGCCGGTCACGGCTTCTTAGCGGCATCCTTGACGGGTGGCGGCGTTGGCACGGCGCCGGGCTTATCGGATTTTTCGGTGGCGGCTCCACTGCCGGCGCCCGGCGCTGCGGGCTTTCCGGACTCGGGTTGGGCGGCGCCCCCGTTTCGACCTCGAAGTTCCTGCTCGACTCGCGTCTTCTGACCGTCAGTCAGAATGGCGAAAACCTCGTCGTACAACTTCGTGGTGTTGGCTTCTTCGGTCTGCGGCTTGTTCGCGGCAGCCCGCTGGGCGTTGCGGAACTTGAGGAAGGCAGCGTCGATCCGACTTCGCTGATCAGGGGTAAGATCGGAAAGGCGATCGGTGATGGCCTGCAGGGCGCGCGGACTGCGCACCGGGGCACGGCGCGGCCGATTGGGCTGGCCATCCTGCACGGAATTCAAAATCTCATCCAGCCGCTCAGTTTTTCCCGGTGCGACCAGCTCACGAACGGCACCGCTGTATTTTGAATCTAGGGCTTCGATGCGCCCTTTGAGGTCGTCACTCCAGCCGCCCATTGCTTCCAGGACCATCTTCCGCTTCTCGTTCATATCGCGAATCAGGTTCGGATCAGTCTTCTCATTGGCGGCGGCCAATTCCTTGTCAATTCCCGCGAGCTTCTCCATAAGGCTGGGATCGACCGCGGCGGCCTCGGACATGATCGCATAGGTGTCTGCATCCCAGGTGCGCAGCAGGTCGCGCAGCTGATCCCGGTTTTGCTCTTCCACCCCGCAATCCTGAATGATGGTTGCCAACTGGGCGTTGTAGGTGGGGCCGGCGTAGGGCAGCTTCTGGTCGTTGATGTCGGCACTGACCGCGGCGGTTGGGCCAGCTGGTTTGACATCGTCTGCCCATGCGTGCGTCGAAAAGACCGCCGCGAGAATCGTCGCAAATCTGAGTGAGTGGCTCGACATGGTATCTCCGTTCAAGTTGTGTTCGTTTTCCACGGGGCCGAGTATCAGGGCATCCCGCGAGTCCCGTATTCTACCGAAAGGTCGGCCCATCTATTACAGTGCGCAGGTCGCCGGGTTGCGCGCTAAGATCAATCACCCCGGTGACCGATGAGCGTAAGTACAGGTAGATATGTATTTTATCGTCATCATGGCGTTTGCATTCGTGCTGAGCGACAGCCTCCCGCCAGCGCGGTTTTCCATGTTTTCCATGCCGGCCACGGGTCCATTGCCGATAGGCGTGGTCGTAAGCACCCTGACGATGGTCGTGTTTCCGGTCCTTCTCACCATGGCGGTCGCCGTGTGGGTCCGGCATCGCACGCTGACCCTCGTTCGCAAGATAGGTCATGTCGACGATCAGGTCGCCGAGAACTACGCAGGGGGACAGCGGCTTCTAGTCGGCATGATGGGCGCGGCATTGGCCGCGACCATGTTGACCACGCCGTGGATGCGACTGGTTCGTCAAGACTGGGGGCTGAGCCGCATTCCGGTCATGGCCGAAGTCGTGGGGCTCACGCCATTTTTCGGCACGCTGATATTGACGTGGGTTGTTTTGTATCGCGCCGAGCTGGCCCTGCGTCATCCCGCGAAATCGATCGCCCCACCGGCCGACCCGGCGGTGCCAATGCGGGGTTCGTGGCAGGCGCTGGCCGCCGCCAAGCGCGGCATCGGTCATTCCAGGCGACCGTTTCTCGACTATCTCATTGACAAGATCCGGCACAACCTGCTGATCGTGGCCGCGCCAATGGTCGTCATCGTGGCGGCGCGGTACTTCACGACCAAGTACCAGGTTGCCCTGGTCGATACGTTCGTCGTGCCTTGGGCCGCGGATGCCGCGCTGGGTTGTGTCTCTGCCGTC
>CAYXEY010000043.1:0-17244 GCA_964464105.1 uncultured Planctomycetaceae bacterium | reverse complement strand
ACACTGAGATTTTCGGGGCGTGCGTTTTCGGTGATCCCCAAGCGCTGGATCGCCGCGATGACGTTTGCGGCGTCTTCGAGCGAGCGGGCATTGTTGATGAGCGTCTTTCTGCGGTGAAGAAACATCGAACGGACGAATCGTGCGAACGGACCAGGCGATGACAGCGCAGCATTTCGCGGTGAACTGACATCCAATCGAAGCATGGTGGACTGCACCTTCGGCCTCGGCCAGAACGCCTCCGGCGGACACTTCGCCACGCGTTTCGCATTGCAGAGGGCCTGCACGATGATGCTCACGGGCCCGTAATCGCGGGTGGAAGGCAGCGCAAGAAACCGATCGGCGACTTCCGTCTGCACAGTGAAGCACAGCCGCGACACGTCAAGGTCTGAAAGAAGCAATTCAATGACCAGCGGCGTGGCGGCGTCGTACGGGAGGTTGGCAATCAACTTGAGCGGCCCATAGTTGAGTTCGGCCCGCGCTTTTCGCACGGCCTCAACCAGCGCTGGTGCAAGCGTGGACTTATCCTGCAGGCAGTCGCCGCGCACAAGCCGGAAACGCGCATCGCCGCCGAACGTTCGGTCGAGGTGCTCAGCCAGATGGTCGTCGATCTCCGCCGACACCACGCGCCCGGCGTGCTTCAACAGCATTGCAGTCAGGCTGCCGGTGCCTGGCCCGACCTCGAGGATGCAATCGCCGCGATCGATCGCAGCCGATTCGACCAGCTTGTCCATCAGGTTTCGGTCGATGAGAAAGTTCTGGCCAAAGCGATGACTGGGGCGGCGTCCGATGGACTCGAGGATCGCGGCGATCTGCGATTTGGTTTGAAAGGCGTCGCCGCTGGATGGGGTCACAGGCTGCTCCGGGCGGCCGATTATAATGCGGCGGCGAGCCGCTGCCCGACGCAGCGCCTCGAACGATGCAAGGGAGTCGCATGAAAGAGTCCCATGAAGTACTCCGCGACGCGGCCGAGCGCGTGGGCGTAAAATTGCTCGCGGCCGAGCTGCGCGTCAGCACGGCCCTGGTATACAAGTGGTGCGAGGAGGCCGTGGCCGACGACCCGGATGCCAGCGGCACCCGGAACCCGCTCGACCGGCTCCGTCAGATCATGGAGGTCACCAAGGATCTCGGCGTGGTGAACTGGCTTTGCCATCATGCCGGCGGTTTCTTTGTCCACAATCCGGCCGATTCCAGCCTCGACATTGGCCAGGATCTGCTGCAATCGACGCGGCAGCTGGTGCAGGCCTTCAGTAGTTTGCTCAACGAGGTGAGCGCGTCGGCGGCTGACGACGGTTCGATCACGCAGGAAGAGGCCGTGCGCATTCGACGAAACTGGGAGAGTCTCAAGACGACGGCGGAGTCATTCGTCGTGGCGGCCGAGCGCGGCATTTACACAAAGCGAAAACAGAAATGACACGTTTGCAGGTGCGACGACTGAATCAGCGTCAGTCCTTGGTCGGCGCCGTGCTCCTCCTGGGTGGCATGGCCGCGGCCGTTGGCGGCCATGCGGGTTGCGGCGGCGAAGGTGGCTCGGGCTGGGGTCAGGGCAACAAAGAGAAGAATGAGAATTCGGCAGTCACCAACGAATCAGTCTTCAATCGCCGGCCCGGCGCGGGGTCCAGGAACCTGGGCATGGCCTATCAGGATGGTTTTGACAATGGTCGAAAATCAGCCACCGATTTCAATATGAATTGGATGCTGCACTGGGACAAGGACGCCGAGTGGCGCACCGAGTACGATCGCGGCTGGAAGGATGGCCGCAACCTGCGCCGCATGCAGGACGAGCGGGCCAAGGCCACCGGTGTGAACGCACAGCCGAAGAAGGATGAATAGCACGATGGAACCCAGGGTTGAGATGAAAACGGAAGCCGCGGTCGTGCATCTTTCGGGCGAGTTGCGCGGACCTGACGACGGGGCCATTTCCCCGACGATCGAATCGCTGCTCGATAGCGCCAACCCGCGGATCGTGATCGATTTGTCGGGCGTGTCGTATGTCAGCTCAGCCGGCCTGGGTGAATTGGTGCAGCTTGTGTCGCGCGCCAATTCGCAGAGCGCCCGCATGGTGCTGTGTGCGCCTTCGCCATTCGTGTCAGGCGTGCTGAAGGCCACCCGGCTGGATAAGTTCTTCGAGATCCTTCCGACCACCGCAGCGGCGCTGTCGGCATTGCGATAGAGGGGACGCTCCAGCGGCCTTCAATCACGATTAATTCACTTTTTGCGCGCCCTCACCGGACGTCTTGCAGATGAACGATCGCGCCGAGTCCGTCTGAATGTCAGACAGGGCGTCGCGCATCGCGGGGTACTCGCCGGCGGGGATGTCGCGCCTGGCAATGGCCGTCCGACGCTCGAACGTGATTCGATTCTCAGCCTGGGTGGTCGACTGCCGCACTGATCCCCAGGGGCCTTTCCTGTCGATGTCGCGCGGCATCGAAGCCAGCGTGACGTTCTTGGGCAGCTCAATGGTGAGCGCGATGTTCTCGTCGAATCGAGACGCAATGCGCAGGTCGGTGCGGCGAAGGCTGGACGACAGGGGGATGCCGATCGAGCGGCCGTGCGGACCGGACGCGGCGAGTTGCAGCAGGCGATGTCCGTCGGCGGTGGGCAATGCATCGTTTGTCTTGATCTTGGCACTGATCCGCGCATTTCCGTCGGACAGGCTGGTGATCGAGGTTGACTCCACGACGCACTTCGGAAGAACGCGATCCACGATCGATCGGACGAATTCCTTGCGTCCATCGTCGGTGGCACAGGCCGGCGAATCGGTGAAGACGCCGGTGCAGGCGACGTCGATCTGACCGGTCCACTTGAAGTCGTCGCTCAAGGTGATGCTTCCGGTCAGTGAAATGGTGCTCAGGTCGTCGCCGAACTTCAGGCCGTTGACGTATTTATTAACCGCTTCCGAGGACTGATGCGTGACGATCTGCTGATTGCGAAGTCCCAACGGTTCGCGGACGTGGCCGTTTGCGGCAGTCCAGCATGAGGGCGACGGCTCGGAGTCAAGAATGACGCCGTAGCTGCGGATCGACGAGGGCCATTGTTTTTTTTCGCCGATCATGGCCGTGACGAGATACGGTTCGACCCTCAGGCCGGCCTCGCGCATCAGCGCCAGCAGCAGCGCCGTGGCCTCGCGATGCGATCCATAGCGACATGCGTAAACATCATCCAGTGAGCGTATGGGATCGGGCACGAATTCATCGATGACGTTTACAATGTTGAAGTACCGAGAGAACTGAGCGTGCACTTCGCGCGCCTTGGACATGGGGTCGAGCTTGCCGGTCGTCCACTTGCCGACTTCGGCCGAGACTTTCTTAATCATCTCAGGGCCAAATGACAGCACCAGGCCTTCGTCGTTGAGGGCTTTGGCTGGGGCGTTTGACGGGAACATATCGCTGTCAAAACTGAAGTGAAGGACTCGCTCAGGTGCGAGAATGGATTGGGGTTCATCGCGATCGGGAGCAACATTTTTCCACACCTGCTTCGTGTTCCACGACGTTTGCGTGCCCGCATCAATTTCGATTGTCCGCGTCAGCGTCGGGTAATCCACTGCGATGCGCTCGGCAATTTGAAGCTTGGCCCTTTTCATCCCCGGCTTGGTGACGCGCTCCCATTCCAATTCCAGAATCGCCCCCGGTTCGATTGCGCTGTAGGTCAGCACCAGTTGCTGTATCGCCGCGAAGGCGGGCCATCCGGCCGATTCGCCTGGGGCGACGGTGTTGCGTGAATACTCGGGCACGTCCATCGCGCGGCCATCAGGCGTCAGGGTGCGGGCGGTGATGACCTTGATGGTCTGCCAGTCCTTGTTGTAGGTGATGCGCGGATCGGCAAAGGCGCCGATGGCGCGATCGTTGTTGATCAGCACGCGCTTCTTTTCGTGCTGAGTGATCGAGCCGTCCGGCGCGACCGTCCATTTCTGGTCCCAGGAGAGGATGACCGCATCGGCATCCTTGAATTCGTCGGGGATCGTGGGCAGTTCGTACTTCACAGGCGCGGAGGACGCGTGCGGGGATTGTGCTACAGCGGGGGCCGCGAATTGTGCGATTGTGATGACAACCGTAAATAAAACAGCGAATGCCACGGTCGAGGGCCTAATCATCGGCGGCGCTCCTTTTCTAGTTGCCGGTTCAAATCCAGATCGATGACAGGGTATTGTCCACCAGACAGACGCCTCAGATCAAGGCGAGGCGGTCATTTCCCGCGAGAAGCCGTAATGGCGAGCGTGGCAGCCGCGATCGAGTTAACCGAGATGGTGGTCCACCGCGTCAGGACTGTCGTGGGGCGATACCACCAGGTCGTCGAAGCCGCGCTTGCGCTGCCGGGCCGCGTGGATTCCCGCGAGCAGCAGCCCCGCGGCGGCATACCCCGCGGCGATGCGGTAGCCGCGATGCAGAAACGTGCCCGGCGGCACGTCGAGCGCGAGCTTGGTGCCTGCGAAGCGAGGCTCTGTCCGCTGCCAGACCAGCAGCTCCTGCGGCGAGGGCCTGTTCGGCTCGACGCGGAAGGCATGCTGAAAGCCGACGAGCGTCAAGATTGCCGCGATGAAGCAGGTGATGGCCGCGGCCTTGAATCGCCGGTCGATCAGAAACGCGCTCATGGCCGAAATCAGCATGCAGGTGATGACGAAGCCGCTGTTTGCTCCGGCCAGTGCGTACACGCCGATCGGCCACCACGCATCGGTGCGACTCGTTTCAAGCGCTGCGCCGTGCTGCGTGAGCAGTGGCAGGATACCGCCCTGCATGCCCAACCCCAGCACCACGTTGGGAATGAGCAGCACGGCCATCATCGCGACCGCGGGGAAGAACCCGATGGCCACGGCGGGGAAGTGTCGCGTGGGCACGACTTCGTAGGACTGGGCCGCGATGACGATGCCGATCCACAGCACGATGGCCATGCCCGCCTCCATCGGCACGACGGTCACGATAAGCTGGCCCAGCCCCAGCAAAAAGACGGCCGTAAAGAACAAGCCGTTGAGGATCGAGTAGCCGCACCGCGCCCCCAGGGCCTTCCAGCCGGGGTGACCAATGTAGATGGTGGTCGGGAAGCAACTGCCGAACAGTCCTGCCGCGATGGTGCCGATGCCGTTGACCGCCATGCAGGGGCCGGTGCTGAACTTGTCGCCGGCGGCCTCGGCCGATTCAATGTTCTGCAGCGAGCCGACCGCATTGATCAGGCCCATGGGAATGATGACGCCGAGAAAGGCCCACACCAGGTCGGGCCGCGATTCATACAACTCGACGATCTCCTTCCAGCAGAAGACCGGCATGAAATTCATCACCCAGACCTTGCCCTCGACCGCGAAGTTCGACAGGTGCACGTCCGGCACGGCGGCTTTCACCGCATCGACGCTCATGATCTCGGGGCCGAATCCAGCGATCCGCGGGATGCTCCAGGCCAGCAGCGTACCCAGCAGCACGGCCGCGAACCCGCTCGGCAGCCCCAGCGGCATGCGCACGCGGGCGAAGTAGCCGATCAGCACGATGAACAGCGGCACAATGGCCACGAGCGGACGCTCGAAAATCTGAAACGCAAACGGACTGGCGATGAAGATGATGCCGATGGCGGCCAGCGCCGAGAGCAATGCCGCACGGGGTGTGACGCGACGGACCCAACTGCCGATGAAGGCGCCGAGGAACTCGATGATGCCGCTGCCGATGCAGGCGATGAGCCCGACTTGCCAGGCGAGGCGACCGGCAAGGGCGACGATGGCCGGGTCGTTCACGGCCGACGCCGCGTCGTGCGTGGGTGAGAATTTCACCAGGGCGCCTTGATAGACGGGCGCCAAAATGAACAGGATGTAGGCAAAGACGCTGGGCGTGTTGATGCCGTAGGGCAGGGCGGTGCAGCTCGCATTGCCGTCGCGCCGCGCCACCCGCCGGGCATGAAACGCGTAATACACGTTGCCGATCAGCAGGCTCACCGCCACGCCGGGCAGCACCCGCTGATAGAGCAGCACGTCGTCAAAGCCGCAGAGCGATTTGCACAGGGCCACAACGACCAGCACCTGCACGAGGTTGTCAACGGCGAGGCCAAAGAACCCGTCGAGATCGCCTTTGACGAACCAGGGGTAACGAATTCGGGAGGTCATGCAAAGGGTCTCCGGCGATTCATGCGCAGAATATCATGGCCCGACGATTTTCCGCGCGAAGCCCTGCACATCCTGTCCATTGGCGGTGAGGTCGCAGTTCAGGTCGCTGCGCTTGATGTGCGTCAGGTTCAGGTTTGTCCCCATCAGCACACCCACGAACAGCGGCATGTCGGCGATCGTCACCGTGCCGCTGCCGTCGAGGTCGCCCTTGTCCCCGGGCTTGCTCGCGGGGTCGGCCGGGTCGCTGCAGGCGTCGAGTTCGTCGCGATCGAATGCGCCATCCAGGTCGCGGTCGATGCCGATGCGGGTCTGTCCGCCGGAATAGACCACCGTATACGTTAATTCACTGCCCACGCCGGCGGCGGCTTGCAGCGCGGCCGCAGAGATCGTCTCCGTGGACCGGTCGGATTGAAACACGTTGGCTCCGTTGTAGCGCCAGCCGCGCATGATGCCGCCCTGACGACCCTTCACGACGAGACCGACTTTGCCGGTGTTGGCCTGCGTGATCATGTTTCCGATCAGGGTGAGTTGAGCGGCCGGGGCGGTCGCGGCGCTGATCAGCGTGGTCTGCCAGCCGACCGCGGCGTGGGTGTCGAGGCTGGGCACGCCGGGCGGCTCCAAAATGTTAAACGGCGATCCGGCCGGAAGTTCCGATCCGCCAAACGCAAGCATGAACGCAGTGAGATTGGCCACCTGCTGATTGCTGGTGACATTGAAGACGGGTTCGCTGATGAAACGCACCATGGAATCCACGCTGCCGTCATGCAAGACACCGAAGCCCGCGGTGTTCATCACCTGGGTCGCGTCGAAGCCGGTCTTCTCGTAGGCGTTTCGCAAGTGCGGCACTTTGATGCTGACATTCGTGGAGCCGTCGACGTTGACGCACATCAGGTGCCGCTCGCCATTGGGGCCGGGTGGAATCGGCGTCAGCGTCGCCCCGCTCAGCGTCATGTCGGTGCCAGCGCCGGTCGGAAGGGTGTGGCAGCTCACGCATCGAAGACCGCCATCGATCGCAGTCGTGCGGTAGGTGGTCAATCCCGTTTGCGCGTTGCCATTGGGCATGGGCAGACCGGCCGCGCCAAAACGACCGGTTGTGAAAAAGCCGGTTAATGGCAGGTTTGTCGGGAGCGTGTTGTCGAAATTGCGGTAGGGGTTCGGCGGGAACTGGATCGTGGCGAGGAAGTTCTCGAACTCCTGCATCTCCACCGGCGGCAGCGGGCCGTCGTCACCTTGCAGGCCTGCGAAAGCGCCGGCGAACTCCTCAAGGCCGTCACGATCGCCGCGCCAGTGATGCGGCTCCTTGCCGATGATGTCCTGCAAGGTCTGCGTGGTCATCGGGCCCTTCATGGGGTGGAAATCCTGACAGCCGCCCGCAGCGCCCGCATTGCAATTCTGATTGAAGGTCTTGACCAGGGCTGACGGGTCGCCCAGATCCCAGGCGAGCTTGTCCATCCGCGCGTCGACGTGGCACGAGGCACAGGCGATGTGACCCAGGCCGCTGTTGCGATGGGTGTCGTACAGGTGCTTGCGTCCGATCAGGATCGGAGCAGGCGTGGGATCGTAGAAATAGACGCGATTCGTTTCCGATTCCGTCGCGGTGTCGACCACCGAGATGCTGCCTTCGAATTTGTTGAGCACGTAGAGTCGACCGGTGCTGCCGAGCACAGCGCCGGTCGGACCCTGACCGACAGGGATGGTCGGCGTCAGGCCGGCTCGCGCTCCCGCACCGTCGATCACGATGACGCAATTGCTGCCCATACCGGTTACGTAGCCGCGTGTGCCGGCGGCGTTCCAGGCAAGACTGCGCGGGTCGCCGAGACTCTTGTCGCGATCGACTTGCGGGATGGGTACAAAAGGAATCGTCGTACCGTAGATCAGATGGCTGTTGAGGTCGACGACGCCGAGCGTGGTCGGCGCGATGGGATTCACTCGCGCGTAATTCACGCGAATAAAACGGCCCTCCAGCACCGGTTCGAAGCGCACTTCGTTGGTCGCATCGGTGCCGACGACGGTGATCTCACCGCTGCCCGGATTGACGGCGAGTGCCATGCAAATGTTCATGAGTCCAGTTGCATAGCGAACGTTCTGCGACGCGGTGTCGATGATGGCGACGTCGTGATCCCAGAGATCCCAGTTGGCCGGACGGCCGGACTGCGCCGACTGCGCTCCGCTGACGATAGAAGTCCAATCGTGATTGTTATCGTCCATCCCGGCGTTGAGCGCATTTTTCTTGACGATGAGCCCCACGGCCGGCGGCGGCGGGTTGCCAGGACGCTGCGGCGGCTTGAAGTTCACGCCGTCATTTGGCGGAGGATTGACGCCGCCGTAGGGACCGGCGGGGCTGGTCACCGCATTCGGCGGAAAGCCGCCGCCCATGGTGCTGCCGCCGCCGAGAATTGTGGAACGATTGCCCGACTCGAAGATCGCGACGTACACCTCGGTGCCGGCCGCGTTCACCGCCAGCATGCGCGGATCCTCGCCGACAATGTTGATTCGCCCCGGCGCGGCCGCAAGGTTGGCAGGGTCGAAGGTCATGACCGTGTTGGCCTGCGAGCAGGAGACATAGGCCATGGTCGGCGCGCCGGCAAAGACCACGTCGCTCGGCTCATCGTCGGTACGCAGACTGGTGACGACGTTCATCGTCGTCAGGTTCACGATATTGACGCTGTCAGAAATATGGCTGATCACCCACGCCTCGGTGTTGGTTCGCGCCCGCACGCTGACCGGGTCCAGCCCGACTGGCACGTTTCCAATGGAGGTCGGCGTGCCGGACGAGATGTCGAAGACTTCAAGCCGATTGTCGGCCGTGTTCACCGCGAGGAGCTTGGTTCCATCGGGCGTGATATCGAGGGGATGAACATGCGGCGTCTCCCAGTTGCGAAAGGACTGCGCCTGTGCGGATACGGGACACAGAATGGCGACGAGAGCAAATGCGCGAAGCAGCGCCGGGCACGCATGGAAACGAGCGAGTCGATTGGATTTTGTTGGCAAGATGATACCTCCGGTGTTGGGCGCTTCTGATTCGAGCGATTGTCCCCGTGGGCTGAACCAGCGAATTTCACTTCCTCCGGTCCCCGATGAGCGTGCCGCCATCGTAACCGACCGGGTTCCAGTTTTTGGTGGAAACCAAGGTGTTTGGCCTTGCCGCAGAAGCGACTGACGGCCAAATGTCACCCAAAGGGCGCCCTCGTCTGGACTGTACGTAACTCCTGAAAATACAGCGGGTTTGCGATGCGGGTGTTAAACGGATTGGGATTAGGAAACGCCAAACCGGAGCTCAAATCAGATCTGCAGGCCGCATGGATTCGCACAGCGCGGCCCAAGCTGCGTGGCGGCCTGAGCTGGGTGCGCGGAAGTACGCAATTGCGACTAATGGGGAGATTTCCTTAAGAATCCGCCGATTTTTTTCGACGGGATTTGGCCGGATTTGTTGATTTACAAGAGACAAAGTGGTCCAATGACAAACGGTGGAGCGGAGTGGGAAGCACAATCACGTCAAATTGTGTGCGGGTGCCGCTCAATAAATGGTGGAGGCGAGATCATGAAGCGATTCGTCGTAGTGCTTTGCGCTGGCGCCCTGGTCATGACTGCAGCGGTCTCTGGAGCAGTCGCCGGCATCACTGAGACCTTTACCTATCCGGACGGTGCACTCACCACTGTTTCGGGCGCGGCATGGCAACTGTGGGGGCCGCCGTTTGGCGGAGACGCGGCGGTGTCCAGCGGCGTCGGTGTCATTAATCCTCCGACCGATGTGGCGCGATTGTTTCCCAATGAGCTTCAGGTGGTCGGCAGTGTTGTCAACTATTCATTCGATGTCATGGTGCCGGCAAGTGGCGCCGGTGACTATACGTTTTTCTTTTCTCCCGCATCGCTACCGCTGAGCACGGGACAGGACTACGGCAATTCACTCGGATTCAGGTTCGACTGGGGGACCGCAGGCGCGGGCCTCACGAACGTAGGTATATGGCCCAGTGGTGCTCCTACAAATAACGCTATCACAACTATGACCCTCGGCGCCTTCCATACGATTTCGGGAACGATGACGAAGAACGCCGCGAGCATCAGCTATACGGTACTAGTTGACGGCAATCCGGTTTTTGCAGGCAACTCCACCCACACCAATCCACTCGGAATCAACTGCGTCGAAGTGTATAACCAAACGGGCACCGGGGGCACCATGAGCGTGGACAACATAGTCCTGACTCCGGAACCGGGCACGCTTTCATTGCTCGCGATCGCAGGCTTTGCGTTGATTCGACGACGCCGAAACTGAATTGTGTTGCACGTTTTCGTGTGATCTTCGAGAATTTCAAACGGACGCGGCGAATCCAATGCTTGGATTCGCCGCGTTTTTTTGGGGGCTGCGCACGACGTCGCGCCGCGGAGGGGTTATCGCGGCTGATCGATCGCCTCGTTCAGCACCCGGCCCATGGCGTCCGGTGGGGGCTCGATGCCGAGCAGGGCGGACAGAGTGGGGGCGATGTCGAGCAGGTCGGCTGCGCCGTAGTAATCGCCGGGTTTCACGCCCGGGCCATTGAGCATGAGCGTGACGTGACGATCGTGGCTGCTGCCACCGGAATGACCGGCGGCATGATCCGGCGCCTTATGCCACATCGGCGACATTTGCATGAATATCTCGCCGGCGCGATGGGGGTGATAGGAGCGCCAGGCCAGCCAGCGGTAGAGATCGTCGCGCGAGGGACAGGGGCCGCTTAAATCGTCAGCCGTATACACCGCCTCGACGCCCGGTATCGTGCGCAGGAACTCAGCCGCGGCATTCATCAGCTTGGTGCGAGTCGCGACGTCGAGCTTGTAAAAGGCGCGATCAAGATAGACCCAGGGCCATTCGATTCCCGAGATCACGCTCTCGTCCTCGCCGACCTTGAAGGCCTTCAGATGTGAGTTCAGCTCCGTCAACAGGGTCTGCACGTCGATCAATCCGCCGCCCATGCCGGCTGGTTTGGTGAGCGCCGGCGGCGACGTTACGCCGTGATCGGCTGTGACCACGATCAGGCAATTCGCCAGGCCGACCGATTTGTCGAACGCGGCGAGGAGCCTGGCGATCTGTGCATCGGTCCGTGCGGTGATGTCGAGCACCTCGGGACTGTCGGGGCCGAAGATGTGGCCGACGTTGTCGTTGGCGGAGAAGCCGATGCAGAGCATATCGGGCGCGGAGCCGCGGCCGATTTTCTCCTCCGTCAACATGTGCTCGACAAATGCGACGAGCACGTCGTTGGCATAGGGCGAAGCCGCCAGTGCCTTGTAGAAACGCGCGTCGGACTTGCGGTTATCGAGCGGCGGAAGGGCGTGCGGAAAGCGCGGGCCGAGGCCGTCGTTGTCCGCGAGTAACCGCTCATCGACCGACCAGCAGCGCTGATAGGCCGCGTGGGGCAGGATGCGATCCCACGCCTTGCCGGCGTAACGGTCGGCCGGCGATGGGGCGTTGAAGTTTTCGATCGACTTGGGGAATTCGGGCAGATAGAAGGTGGAAGTCACAAATTCGCCGAGACTGGTTTCAAACCACACGGCCCACTCGGGACGCTTACCGCCCATGAGAATCGCGGCGCGATCCTTCCATGCGACGCTGAAGACGCGGCTCTCGGCATGGGCCAGTTTGAGTTGATCGCCAATGCCGGCGCCAATGAGGGCGCGGCTCGATTTGCCCGGCAAGTCCTTGTCGGCGGGGCCCAGCAGTTTGCATTCGGCGTCGGAGATGGGGAGCGCCGCTTCGCCGGGCTTGGTTGAGAGGAACCAGCGGTTGCCGATGATGCCGTGTTGCCGTGGAAGTCGGCCGGTGGCGATGGACGCGTGGCCGGCAGCGGTGACGGTGCAGCCGTATGTAATGAAGGCGTTGTGAAAGGTGGCGCCGGTCTTCGACAATCTATTAAAACCATCGGGGCCGAAATGCGGGGCGAAGCGGGCGGGAAAGTCGCCTCGAAATTGATCGATCACGATCAGCACGGTCAGCTTGATGGGCCGTCGATCGGCACGTTGCGAGGGTTGCGAAGTTGCGGGCGGATCGGCGGCGCGGGCCAGGCCGATGAATGAGAGAGTGAAGACGAAGGCGAGAAGAGTGCGAAATGCGGGTCGCATGGCGAATCAGGTCCTCCAATATCGCGCTGCCGGATGACGGCGAGCATGGTAGCCGATGATCGGATTGGAGCGCATCAATGGGATTGATCGCTGCATACGTGTGCGGAATCGGGCTTAACGCTGATTTAGCACGGGCCACTCGCCCATACCACGTGTCGGGTCCGCGGCAGATTTCGCAAATGATGCGCCAATTGATTGTGAAGATTGCGCCGCGTCATTAGGATCGCGGCAGTCAGGGAACCACCGGCGTGTCGTCTACTTCGCCATCCATGGCCATACCGCGTTCGACCACGTCCATGCTGCTGCGCGTGGCCTGGTGGTCCATTGCCGTGGGGCTCGGGCTGGAGGCCGTGCTGCTGGCCATGGCGGCCATCGCGGGCAAGGCGAGTTCGATTTCGCCGTTTGTCGCCGATCTGGTGCAGAAGGTTTCGTGGTCCTACCTGGTGTGCATGGGGCTGGCGGTCGGCGCGGCCGTGGGACGTGCCGCAAGGGGCGCCGTGATGGGCTTGATGGGGTTGCTCTCGGCGCCGGCAGCGTTTGCGATCGCGCGGGCGCTGCACAAGGGTGCGTCAAAGGCGCTCGACCTCGAAGGCGGACCGGCCGGGCCGTCGCCGTGGCTGCTGGCCGGCATCAAGGCGGTGCAATACGGCTGCTTCGGGTTGATCCTCGCCTGGGCGGTCAAGCGTTATTCGGCGTCGCTGAAGGTGCACATGGGCGTCGGGGGTCTGGTGGCGATTGTGTTCGGCGGCCTGATCGTCTCACTCTCGTTCGCACAATCACCAGTCCCGTCGGGCATGGTGATCGCCACCCGCGCGGTCAACGAACTGCTCTTTCCGTTGGGATGCGCCTTCGCGCTCTTCGCAGCCTCGGCCGTGGCTGAAAAAGCGACGGGTGTGGAAGATTAGATCAGGATCCCGGTTATTGCCCGAAGAAAATACCCGCCAGCCATTCTGCCACCACTTGCGTGGTGGGTCTTAATATCAAAGTGCGTAAATCTGAATCACGCCGGCACGAGCTGCGGCACGTCGAACTCAACCGCAATGCCGATGCGATCGCTGTGCGCCGGGTCGAGCATGATTTCAGTGCGAACGATGGTGCCAAAGCCGATGGGCTCGCCCAACTGCTGCCCAGGCTGACGGGAGTTGGCCGGCGGAAGCAGGCGGAGCTGCCAGCGCTGACCGACGGCGAGGCCGAAGCCGATGGGCGCGGTTGCCCGCAGGCCCGCGTCAGAGACGTCATCCGTTTTGCAGCGCAGGACCGATTGTCCGCTCACGTCGATGAGCCACAGATCGCAGACTGATTTTCGACGGGTGTAGTCACGCCGGTCGGTTCGGTTGGCCCGCCATGGTCCCAGTCCCCAGCGCTCAAAAGCGGGCGGATTGGCCAGATGCGGAGCATCGACCGGAATCGGAATGGGAAGTTCTCGCGTGGACATCGTAAGCCTCCATGCGGCCCTTCAATCGGCCAGGGACGACTCATCCGTAACCGACTGGCGACGCCGGCACGGTGAAGTACTCGCAAACCTCAAGGATGCTCAAACTCGGTTGGTGCATCGGGATCGAACCCGAACTCGCTCAGCCAGCCGCGTGCATCCTCGTCCTTCAGTCCCCTTCGCTTCTCATCAGGCTCTCGGCCTGACGACTTCACCCGGATGCGCCGCAAATCCTCCGCGACGCGCTTCAGGAACGACTCGCATTCCAGAGCACGCGCTCCCCGACGGCGTGCCGACTGCTGTACTTCCCGATCGTTCGACACCACCACGAGTTCTCGCGGACCGGTTTCGCACGCCAGCAGTTTCGCGATGCGTTCGTCGGCGGTTTCGAGGCCGCCGGCGTAAATCTCCTGGATGCGTTTGTCGCCAAGCTGCACGGCCAGTGCGGTTGGCGGCGACCGTCCATCCCATACGACTGTCAATTTCTCGCCGGTCAGTTCGCTCCAGCTTCCGAGCCGGCTCATCAATTGCGACCGCCCGAGGTCGAAACCCTGCGGCAGCACGGATTGCGCGGCGTGAAAGAGGTTGAAGCCATCAATCAGAAAGGGCATCGCTTGCTCGCGCGATCCACGGTGAGATTATACCTCCGTCCGAAAAGACTACAAGCGAAATTCGCCTCATGGTGCGATAATGATGCAACTGGCGTGCCAGCGGCGCGGGTTCGCGTTCACGCTGATTTGCAACGTAACCAGTGCGTCAGCCCACAGTTGCGCCTGTGATTTGTTCCACGGCGGCAAGCGTGTACTTCACCCGTCCGCCGACAATCGTGGTGACAGCGCGGCCGCGCAGCGTCCATCCGTCATAAGGGCAGTTGCGGCTTTTCGAGCGGGATTCGGACAAGTCGACCACCCACTCCGCCTTGGGGTCGATCAGCGTGACGTCGGCGGGGTCTCCGACAGCGAGTCGACCGCGACCCAGCCCGAGGATTTTCGCGGGTCGAGTCGACATGCGCTCGATCAGAGCCGGCCAGTCGAGATGTCCCGGCTCGATCAGTGCTTTCACAAATAAGCCAAGGGCCATCTCCAATCCGATGATGCCGAAGGGCGCCGACTGAAAGTCCAGCTCTTTCTCTTCGCGGCCATGCGGGGCGTGATCGGTGATCAGGCAATCGATCGTGCCGTCAACAACCCCGGCGATGCAGGCATCCACATCGGCCCGGGTGCGCAGTGGCGGATTCATTTTGTAATTTGTATTAAACGTGGACACGTTCTCGTCGGTCAGCAGCAAATGATGCGGACAGACTTCGGTGGTGACGTTGACGCCCGACTTTTTTCCATCGCGCACAAGCTGCACCGCGCCGGCCGTGGAGATGTGGGCCACGTGGTAGCGTCCGTCGGTGTTTTTCGCGATGAGGATGTCGCGCTGCACCATCAGCTCTTCGGCCATGGCCGGGATGCCGGGCAGGCCGAGCCGCGTTGAAGTTTGCCCCTGGTGCATGCATCCGCCGGCAGCCAGGCTGGCGTCCTCGCAGTGCTGAATCAGCGGCTTGTTGAACATGGAGGCATATTGCATTGCCCGATACATGACCGCGGGCGACTCAACGCCGACACCGTCATCGCTGAAGGCCACGGCCCCGGCGCGATCCATCTGGCCCATTTCCGCCAGCTCCTTGCCGGCCCGGCCCTTGGTAATTGCGCCGATGGGAAAGACGTTGCACAGATCAGCCCGCGCCGCCTGTTGCAGCACGAATTCGATGGCCGCCTCGTTGTCCAAGGGCGGCGTGGTATTGGGCATGCAGCAGATCGAGGTGAACCCGCCGGCGACGGCCGCGGCAGCGCCGGTCGCGATGGTCTCCTCATCTTCGTTTCCCGGCTCGCGCAAGTGAACGTGAATGTCGATCAATCCGGGGCAAACGATGAGACCGGCCGCATCGATGACGGTCGGCTGATCGGGGCCGCTGCTCGGCGACGGTGGGGCGGATTTCGATTGCCCAAGCGCAATCGAGGCGACTTTACCGTCGGCGATCGTGATATCAGCAATGCTGTCAATGGCCCGGGCCGGATCGATCAGGCGTCCATTGCGGATGATGATTTTCGGTTTCATTTGCAACCCCATATGCGTTGATGTTGGTGCGTCAAAGTTAATGCAGCGAGGGCTGCACGACAAATCTCGATCGCATTGCTTCAAAACTCCCCTTGTTTCACACGCTCCTGTACCGGACGATGAGGGTCATGTCGCCGCCGAAGGGGCAAGCCATCTTGCAGGTCAAGGGTCTGACGGTCTCCTTCCGCGCGGAGGACCGATGGCTGCGTGCGGTCGATGATGTTTCGTTCAGTCTATATTCGGGGCGGACGTTGGCGCTGGTGGGGGAGAGCGGCTCGGGCAAGTCGGTTACGTCGATGGCGGTGATGGGGTTGCTGCCGGGGGCGAAGCAGTGCCGCGTGAAGGGGACGGCGTTTCTGGCGACAAGGAACCGGCGCGGAGACTCGCGGGAGTCGGGTGCCTGCGCCTCCGGCTCGGATCGGATGATTGAGCTGCTCGCGTTGCCGGAGACGAAGTTGCGGCGAATTCGCGGACGGCGTATCGCGATGATCTTTCAGGAGCCGATGACCAGCTTGAACCCGCTCATGACCGTAGGACGTCAGATCGCCGAGGCAATCGAGACGCACACCGAAATGCGCGGCTCCGCGGCGTGGGATCGCGCGGTGTCGCTGATGGATCGCGTGGGCATCGTCAACCCGGCGAAACGGGCCTGCGACTATCCCCATCGACTCTCCGGCGGCATGCGCCAGCGGATCATGATCGCCATGGCCCTGGCCTGCGACCCGGACGTGCTGATTGCCGACGAGCCGACCACGGCGCTCGACGTGACCGTGCAGAAGCAGATTCTCGAATTGCTTAAATCGATCCAGCGCGAGAGCGGCATGGCCATGCTGCTCATCACCCATGATCTTTCGCTCGTCGCCGAAGTTGCGCACGACGTGGCGGTCATGTACGCCGGACGAATTGTCGAGACGGGCGACGTTCGCGATGCGATGGCACGGCCGATCCATCCGTACACACAGGCCTTGCTCGCATGTGTGCCGAAATTGGGCGGCGGACGCGGACGACTCAAGGTGATTTCGGGAAGCGTGCCGCCGCTGGTCGAAAGCCCGACAGGTTGTCGATTCGAGCCGCGATGCGAGCGTGGCGCGGGCGACGCGCAGTGCCGGACGCAGACGCCGGTGTTGCAGAATTACGGCACAGATCAGGCGGCCGCCTGCTGGAAGGCGGTGGCGCCGTGAGAATAGAAGGGACAGAGGAACTAAGGGACAAAGGTACAAAGTGTTCAGCCCAGGCCCTGGAGGGCCGGTGTGAGCCATTGCTCGATGTTCGGAACCTCTCCGTGTTCATGGGACACGGAAAGCGACGCGTGCGCATTGTCGACCAAGTGTCGCTTTCGGTTGGAAAAGGGCAGACGCTCGGGTTGGTGGGGGAGTCGGGGTCGGGAAAAACGACGCTGGCTCGTGCGGTCTTGCGACTCGTCGATGCCGAGGGCAGTGTCATCCTCAACGGCACTGACCTTTTGCAGCTATCCGGCACCCAACTGACGCCGATGCGTCGATCCATGCAGATCGTGTTTCAAGATCCCTTTGGCTCG
>CAYXEY010000042.1:6080-17414 GCA_964464105.1 uncultured Planctomycetaceae bacterium | reverse complement strand
CCCAAGTGCGTCTTCGATGCGGTGGCATGTACCAGCGGCATCAAGGCGCTGCGCAACTATCACAAGGAATGGGACGACGAGAAGGGCACATTTGCCGACAAGCCGTTCCACGATTGGGCAAGCCATGGCGCTGACGCCTTCCGCATTCTGGCCATGAATATCAGCGGCACGAGCGACCATGAGGACAGGCGCAGACGCGAACAGCGGCAGCAGGCGTCAGACTACGACCCGCTCGCCCACTACAGCGCAAGGCGCGAATACAGCCAGCAGGAATGGTCTCCCTTCTAGCGCCGGACGAAACCTCTCTGGCTTTCATCGCCGTCAACATGCGGCAATCGGACAGGGACGAAATCTACAATGCCATTGGCCACAACAACCCGTTCCTTCTCGCAAGAGCCGCGCTTGACGCAAGCAGAGTGGGATCGGCTGTTGTGGCCTGTTCCGGGGGACAGCCCGTCGCCGTCATGGGCCATTCTCCGCTTCGCCCTGGAGTCAGTACGGCGTTTGCTTTTTCAACCGTCGCCTTCCCGCGAGTGGCACTGAGCCTCACGCGGTATGCGCTCAAGGTGATGAGGCCGGGCCTGATTGCCGGGGGATGCCACCGGCTCGAGTGCCAAAGCAGGATTGACCACACGTCCGCGCACCGATGGCTCGAAGCCATGGGATTTCAACGCGAAGGCCTTCTCCGCAAATTCGGGTCCGATGGGTCCGACTTCCTCATGTACGGGGCAACGATCTGATGTGTTTCAGTATGCCAAAGCCTGACAAGCCGCCGCCGCCGCCCAACAAGCTGGACACGGCGAATGATGCGTTGCGCAATCTGCAAGCACGCCGAGCCGCAGGTATCACGCGTTCGTCCACGAACGTCACCATGGGCATGGCTGGTCCTGCCAGCGTCACCGCGCCCGTGGCTCAAGGCAAGACGATCCTGGGTGGATGATGGTTGCCGATCCGCTGCAGATCAAGAAGCGCTTCGAGGCCCTCAAGGCCAAGCGGGCGAGCTACGACTCGCATTGCGAGGAAGTGGCCGCTCTGGTGCTGCCCAACTATCAGGGCTTCGTCGGCCAGCGCACCGCCAATGAAAAGCGCCTGGCCAAGGTCTACGATGGCACCGGCATTCACGCGAACGAAATGCTGGCGGCGGGCCTCCATGGCCTGATGAGCAATCCGGCGTCGAAATGGTTCAACATCGGCATGGCAACGCCGGGGTTTGACGACAACGACGCAGTAAGGGACTGGTTGTCGGACACCGCCGACGTGATGCGAACCTATATGTACGCGCCGGGCACCAATCTCACCACGGCGCTGCACGAATGCTATTTGCAGTTGGGCGCGTTCGGTTCATCGGTGATGTTCATTGGCGAGCGTGACAGGGGCGGATTGCTGTTCCAGGCCCGGCCCCGCCATGAGTGCTATATCGCGGAGGACCATGAGGAAACGGTTGATACCGTATACCGTATTTCCACGATGACGGCCCGGCAAATCATGATGCAGTGGCCGGACACTTGCCCGGCTGAAATCCGCCAGAAGGTGGAAAGCGAGAACAAGCCTGACGATAGCTATGATATCGTCCATGCCGTGGAGCCACGCAAGCTGCGTGAGGTCGGCAAGCGTGACGCCAAGAACATGGCGTGGCAGTCCTGCTATGTCTGCCTCAAGACGAATACGCTTCTTGAGGAAAGCGGCTACACGGACTTCCCCTATGCCGTGGCGCGCTGGTCGAAACTCCCGGCTGAGGTCGATGGCCGCTCGCCCGCCATGACGGCGCTGCCCGATATCAAGATGTTGCAGGAGATGACCAAGACGACGATCAAGGCTGCGCAACGCGCGGTCGATCCGCCGCTGACCATTCCTGACGATGGCGTTGTCGGCCCCGTGCGCAACATTCCTGGCGGGTTTATCTACTATCGGGGCGAGCAAAGGCCGGAACCCATGGTGATGGGCGGAAATATCCCGCTCAGTCTGGAGTTGGAAGACGCGGTTCGCAACCGCATCCGGCAAATGTTCTTCGCGGACCTGCTGCAATTCCCGACCGATACCGATTTCACCGCAACGGAATTCGTGCAGCGGATGCAGATGCGGATGCAGTTGCTTGGTCCCGTCATGGGCAGGCTTGAGGGCGAGTTGCTGGCCCGCATCGTGCGCCGCACCTATGCCATCCTGTTCCGGCTGAACGCGCTTCCGCCCATGCCTCCGGAGATTGCCCAAGGCGAATATACGGTGGAATTCGTATCGCCCATTGCTTTGGCTCAGAAACAAGGGGAAGCGAATGCCGTTTCGCAAACGGTGCAAGTGCTGTTGCCGTTCATCGAAGCCACCAAGGACGCGACCGCGCTGCGGGTGTTCAAGCTGGATGACATGGCCAAGAAGCTGTTCGAGATATTCGGCGGCGATCCTGACCTTGTTTACACCAGGGATGAGTTGCAGGCCATGGATGAGAGGGCGCAGCAGCAGCAGGCGGCAATGATGGCACAACCGATGGCGGATGCCATGAACAAGGGAGCGAGCGCCGTGGACAAGCTGGCGTCGGCTCAGGAGAAGGGGGCGAACGTCGCCCAGTTGTTCGGATGACGGCATATGTCATCAGCGAGGCCTTGATAGCCGATTACCGCTTCGTGTTCG
Organism: uncultured Planctomycetaceae bacterium; assembly: GCA_964464105.1. Taxonomy (GTDB): domain Bacteria; phylum Planctomycetota; class Phycisphaerae; order UBA1845; family UTPLA1; genus CAYXEY01. Next base: position 14,792 of record CAYXEY010000042.1, on the reverse strand, counting down.
GCACGGCTGAGGGCCAGCGGGTGCTTGAGGACATTCTGGGCAAGGCCAGCGTATTCACGCCGATTGCCCATGTGGATGCCAAGGAATGCGACCGGATGGAAGGGGCGCGGCAACTGGCGCTCTACATCGCCGGTTTCGATAGCTTCGACTATGGCCGGTACAAGAAGCTCTGGCCACAAACCAAGCCGAAGGAGAACGATGACGTATGACTGACCAAACCACGGTGCCCGGTACGCCGGATACCACCGTTCCGCCGCCTGCCAATGCGCAGATACCGGATCAGCAGGTCCCGGCCTTCGATGGCCCAGAATGGCTTGCCCGTTTCCCCGATGACGTGAAGACGGACCGCTCGCTGTGGAAATACAGCAACGATGAATCTGCGGTTCGCGGCCTGATCAACGCCCAGCGCCTGATCGGAGCCGACAAGGTGGCGAAGCCCAAGGGCGACTTCGATCCGGCCAATCCCGATTGGGGTGCCTTCCTCGAAGCGGCCGGCCGTCCCAAGTCTGCGGACGAATACAAGTTTGGCGAGGCCAAGCTCCCCGATGGCATGTCGTATGACAGTGGCCTCGAAGACAAGTTCAAGCCCGTGGCTCATGCCCTGGGCCTCAACGCCAGGCAGGCGCAAGGGCTGCGGGACTTTCTCATTGCCCACAACGTCGAAGCTTATCAGTCGGCCACGAAGGAAGGCGAGGCGGACACCACGGCGCGGCGTGAAGCACTCAGGCAGGAACTGGGCAGCGCCTACGATAGCTGGGTGAAGGCATCGGAAGTCGCTCAATCCGAGTTCATGAGCGATGCGCTGCTTGCCAAGATCAATGCCGCTGGCCTGACCCGCGACCCGGAATGGATCAGGGTGTTCGGCAAGATCGGCAAGTCGATCATCGGGGAGGAAAAGCTCAAGACGCAGGGCGTCGGCAGCGAGAAAACCCCGGCGCAATGGCAGGCGGCGGCGAATGACTTCCGCGCCGCCAACGCCGACGCATTGTTCAATTCCGCGCATCCGCTGCACCAGCAGAAGGCGCGCGAACTGCAAGTGATGATGGAAATGGGCTTTCCATCGTGACGGACCATGAAATCCGGTTGCGGGTGATCGAGGCGGTTATCGCCAAGGCCCCGCAATCGCCTGACGCGGCAAGACTGATCGAAACTGCCAGCGTCCTCACGGCATGGGTTCTGGATACGCCGCCGAAACGCGGTCCCGGACGCCCGCCGAAACAATCGGTCATCGCGGACACGGCAGAGGCCCCCGCTTCCTAGCCACACATAGACGGCCCGGTTCACCGGACACCCGCTCGCACAAACCCAAACCAACCATAGGAGATTGCACATGTCGGTGCAGATCACTACGGCGTTTGTCGAGCAGTATCGCGCAAACGCCTATCACCTGTTGCAGCAGAGGGGTTCCAAGCTGCGCGGGTACGTCCGCCTCGAATCCATCACGGGCAAGAATGCCTTCTTCGATCAGATCGGAGCCACCTCGGCCCGCATCCGCACGTCGCGTCACTCCGACACGCCGCGCATGGACACGCCGCACGCCCGCAGGCGCGTCAGCCTTGCGGATTACGATTGGGCGGACCTGATCGACAACGAAGACAAGATCAGGATGCTGATCAACCCGTCGAGCGAGTACGCTCAGGCGGCAATGTGGGCCATGGGACGCGCCATCGATGACGTGCTCATCGAGTCGGTGGACGCCACGGCTTACACCGGCGTCGATGGCAGCACGTCCACTTCGTACGATTCCAACATGACTGTTGGCATTCAGACGGTGTGGCCAGGCGTTTCGGCGGCCGATACCGGCCTCAACCTCGCCAAGTTGATCGAGGCGAAGAAGAGGCTCGGCGCCTACAACGTTGACCCGGATGAAGACGTCTACGTCGCGGCTGATGCGGCGCAGATTTCGTCCCTTCTCAAGGATGAGCGCGTCAACAACAGGGACTACCAGGACGGCAGCGCCGCGCTCCGCAGCGGCAAGGTGGGAATGCTCGCGGGCTGCACCATCATCCCGTGCAACCGCCTGACCACTGACAGCAACAGCGACTACAAGGTTCCGTACTGGACCCGCAGCGGCCTGTTGCTGGCGCTCGGTCAGGACATGACCGTCCGCATCAGCGAGCGCGACGACAAGAACTACGCAACGCAGGTGTTCTGTTCGATGACGATTGGCGCAACGCGGATGGAAGAAAACCGCGTCGGCTACATCCTCTGCGATCCGGGCGCTTCGCCCACCACTGACGCCTAAGTGAAAGGAGACTGACACATGGCGACGAACTATAGCACTCTTGCCACCAACTTCCGGGGCAAGACCACCAAGAACGCCGTGACCGCGATGGAGGGAAATCTGAAAATGATTTCCGCCACCGTTTCGGTTGCCGCGGCCGACAACGATGGCGACATCTACCACATGATCCCGGTGCGCTCCAACTGGAGCATCAAACACATCTGGGTCATGAACGATGCCATCACCAACGGCACCGACTATGACATCGGGCTTTATTCCACGGCGGCAACGCCCGTGGCGTATGACTCCGACTGCTACATGGACGGCGTGACGATGGCCTCGGCCCGCACCACGGCTCCCTATGATGCCGCGTACACCACGCGCAACATCACGGCGGTCAACAATCTCGTGTACCAGGACGCGGCTTCGCCCGCTTCGGCGGACCCTTCGGTCTGGTACTACCTGTCGATCACCGCCAACACGGTTGGCACGGTGCAAGGCGATATCACCCTCATCGTTGAATACGTGGGCGACTGACGCAGCGGGCGGGGGCTTCGGCTCCCGCCCTTTCACATGGGGCAACCATCATGATTATTGAGACGCTGACGCTCGACACGAGCGCCTATGCCGCTGGCGACCTGTTGGCCGACACGCAGGAAATCCAGGGCTTTTCGTCCATGGCGGCGAATGCGCTGGCCTATCTGACGTCCGTTACGGTCATCGACGAGGATGACCAGAAGGCGGGCATGGACATTGTGATCCTCAATTCCAACGTCACGCTGGGCACGGAAAATTCGGCACCCTCGATTTCCGACGCCAACGCGCGGACGATCATGGGTATCGTTCGGGTGAACGCCGGGGATTATGTGGACCTTGGCGGCGTGTCTGTGGCGACACGGACGGCGCTCGGCCTTCCACTCATCATGACGGCGGGAACGCCGGGCATGTGGTTCGGCTGCGTGACGCTCGGCACTCCGACGCACACCGCTTCTGGCGTTCGCATCCGGTTCGGCTTCGTCAAGGCATGAGGCCGGTCCTGAAATCGCCGCGCCGCCTGGTAATGCGAGGCGGCGGCTATGGCGCGGATGCGATACTGAACAATCTGCTGGTGTCGCAGCGCAACGGCATGGCCTGCGATTTCGTGACCGGCGAAATGGTTGTGCGTGACGGCACGACGCTTGCCAACAACTACCGGGGCGACTTCCGGAACAAGTTCACGGTGACGGGGACGCTCACCCCGACGCACCAAGGCATTTTCATCGACTCAAGCAACTACGCCACGCTGGCGCTGACCGCGTTTCCCGACATTTCGGCAGCCGTCACGATGTTCGCCGAGTACACCATTTTATCCGTCAATGTGGCGAACGCTTACATCGCTCTGTCTATCGACAATGGGGCGACGTCCAACCGGCACGTCCTGTACGGATCGACGGTTACGAACGGGCGCGGCTCGTATCTCATGACGACGGCGAGCTCTACCGTCATCAACATCGGCCCTCCCGCGTTTGCCTACACGGCAGGCGTGAAGACGCGCATTCTTGGGGCAGCGACCGCCACGCCCGCCGCGACCGGAAACATGGGTTACGGCGGGAGCTATGGAACGGAAGATACGGCATTCACCATGCCTGCCGGCCTTACCACGTTGCGGCTCGGCCACAGGTTCAGCGCGGCTGACTACCTCACGGGCTACCTGTCCGCGATTGCCATCGTTCCGGCGCGCGAGAGTAACGCCGTGATGGCGGCGCTCTCCCAGTAGAGGGACAACTCAATGTCTGGTTCACTTGGCCCGCTCGGCTGGGCATGGCCGCGCAACATCGCAGGCAACGCCATTGGCTGGGGCGCGGATGGCGTCACGCTCGCCAATATTCCGATGGAAAGCCGGAACCTCTACTATTTCGACGCGGTAGGGGATGGCGTGACCGACGACACGGATGCGGTGCAGGCCGCGTTCGATTGGGTGGCGGGCGGCGGTTTGGCGGGCCGTGCGCTGAACATCACCTCCGGGCAATACCTGTTGCTGGACAAGGTCAGTGTCACGGTTCCGAACCATACCACGGTTGCACTGCACGGCAGCGGCGGGCAGGCCGGAACAATCCTCGTCGGGAATGCGACGGGCGGCATCGAGTTGCTTTGCTCGGGTTCCGCGCCGTTCGTGACAGTTGAGAAATTCGCCATCGTCCCGGCGATGGCCGGTGCTGGCTTCCTGTTGCGGGTGAAGGGCACCTATTCAGGGTCCGGCGGCGGCATCGGCCACAACACGGTTGTGGTCCGCGACATGGAATTCTCGCCGCTACAGCGCACCACATCAACCTATTATTCGCTCAACCCGCTCGATTTCGAGAAGATGAAGCGCCCCTATATCGAGCGCATCGTGTACCGTCCCGGCACTCAGGCCCCGGCGTACTATGGCGACTATCTTGTCAACCTGTCCGACTGCTATTCGCCGGTCATCAAGGACTACGTGCTCGGCGGTTACGCCCGGATCGGCATCAAGGCGCATCACAGTGTTGCGACCGAAGGTTTTCTGTCCAGCCATGGCCGTCTGACCAACTGCTTGCGCGGCATCTGGTATCAGTCCAGCCCGCAGCCCGGCGTCATCATCGAAAACACCCACATCAACAGTTCCGAAGGCAACATCATCATTGATGGTGCGCAGCGGTTCCGCGTGTCTGGCAATCTGCTGTATTCCAACAACTCCAAGGTATTTTCGTGGACGCGCAGCGGCAACACGCTGACCGTGACGTGCGACCCGGACAGCGGCGGCGTGTCGCAGACAGACCACAACATCGCCAATGGTCTGAACGTGCGGCTGGGCTTCAATGTGGCCGATATCGAAAACCCGGATTGGGATGGCGACGAAGACGGCACCGCGGATGGTGTGCCGTCCGGGACGTTCGCAGCCACCTACATCAACGATGGCCAGTTCTCGGTAACGGATATCGGCTTTGGCGGGCTTGCCGCATCCGGCACGGTTGATGTGCGATGGGCCGAAGCGCCGTTTGAAGATATCTGGATCAAGAACGGCACTCTTGGCCTGATCCATGGCAATTTGTACGGTCATCAGGCCAGCCGGTTGCGGCGGCACGTCCGGCTTGACGATACCGATACGGTAGCGGCTTCTCCCAAGTTGAGCGGCATCACATGCGTTGACGACATGATCAGCGCGCGGACGTCCATTTCGCCGTACTACGTTGGCGATATCTGCCGCAACATCGTGGGCCGTGTTCCGGATGTGTGGGCCGAGGAACTTGGCATTGTCGCCTATCCGGAAACGCTGGTTGAGGTTGACTCTGCGGCGCGGGATGTGGCGTTCCAGACGTCGCTCGACACATTCGAGACCCGCTACGTCAATGGTCTCGTCAACGCGGTTCCGAACGGCAAGTTCGCTCGCGGCTCCATGGGATGGGATGAGGGTAGCGGCTGGACCGTGGCGCAGAACACGAGCGAAGCGCTGTCCGGAAGATCGGCGCTGCAATATCTCGCGCCGAACACGTCAAATTCCAACTTCACGTTCGGAGACCGGATTGCCTGCCGGGCCGATGACGTCATTCACCTGGAATGGTTCTACAAGGTCACGACCGGCACGGTATCGCTGCACCGGGCAAGGGCCACGTTCTATGACGCGGCTGGGGCGCAGGTGGGGTCCACGCTGGACGGCGTGTCTGTGACGTCCGCGCCATCGTCCTACACGAGGCGGACACAGGAATTCCCTGTTCCGGCAACCGCCGTCAGCTGCGAACTGTTGTTCCGCATCGGGGCATCGACCGGGGCCACGATATACATTGACGAAATCTCCGCCGTTGTGCTGGGGCCGGGCGCGATATTCTACAATCCGGAATTCGCGACCCGCGCCGAGTTCGTTACGGCCGTTGCCGCCGGGCTGGCGCTTGCGGCGGGCCGCGTCGTTGTGGCCGAAGGCCTGGAATACAAGCGCACGGCAGGAGCCACTGCCATCAGCGATTTGACCGGCTATCTCCCGGCGCGGGAATGGACGGCGCATCACTTCGGGGCCGTGTTCGACGGGGCGACCAATACCGCCAGTGCCATTCAGGCCATGATGGACGGACTTTCCACGGCGGGCGGCGGAACCGCCTATCTCGCGGCAGGAACCGCGTTCATCAACACGCAGCTATTGCTGCCAACCAAGGTGGCTCTGGCAGGCGCTGGCATCGGCGTCACCGTCCTCAAACGCGGATCGAGCATCGGCGAAGGAAATGCCGTCATCCGGTCCAACACGGTTACGGCTGACGCGGTGCTTGGTGACGCCGATATCTGCATCCGTGACCTGACGATTGACCAGACCGGCATCGGCTATCAGAACACCTGGCTTCGCAATGCGGCGGGAACCGTCATTGCCGACCCGGCTGCGGATTATCGTGCTGGCGGCTGTCTGGCTCCGGCAGCGATTGCCACGGTCGGCGCGTTCACGTTTTCGGGTGGCGCGATTACCGGCCTCACCATTACGAGCGGCGGGTCTGGTTATACCTACGATCCGCATCTGTGGATTACCGGCGACGGGTTCGGCGCGCGCATCAACCTGACCGTGACCGCTGGCGCCGTGACGGGTTATACCATCGCTGACGGCGGCAAGGGCTACACCACGGCCACGGGCGAAGTGGCGGGCGGCGGGCGCAATCCGCGCGATCCGTCGAACGGCCTCGTCGCCTCCAACCGCCGCAATGCGGGCTTTGCGCTGGGGCCGAACCTTGGCAACAGCACGGGCGACACGGGCTATAACAACAACTATCCCGCAATCCAGTTGATCAAGACGCAGCGCGCCGTCATCGATCGCGTGAAGTTCCTGAACGTCTTCGGCAACGCCATCCAGGACCAGGGCAGCGACCGCACCACGGTCAAGTATTGCGAGTTCAGCGGCGGCGGCAAGACCGATGGCCCGGCGTTCTGCATGAGCGTCACCCGCTACTCGACGCTTCGGAACAACAATGATGCGGTGTTCGAGCACAACGTTGTCAAGGATTGGGCGCGCGGCGTTGTCATCTACACCTACTGCACCGATCCGATTTGCCGGTTCAACCGCATTGAGAACGTTGGCGAGGGAGCCATTACCAGCGGCACGGACGCGACACGTCCTCGCGTCTATGGCAACCACGTCAAGACGGTGAACATCACCGATCTTGTCGGTTCGTTCGCCGAGGTCAGCAATGACATTGAACTGATCGACAACACGATTGAGGATTGCGCAACGCAGTTCATCGGCATTGACGGCACGGGCAGCAAGATCATCGGCAACACGCTGAAGCTGACCACGCTGGCGGGCGTGACGGTGCCGTTTGGGCCTTATGCAGAGCGCGTCGGTTTCAGCCATGGCAGCGCAGCGATTGCGGGCTGTCAGGTGGCCTATGTCGGGTCCAGGGCCACCGCCATCCGGCTTTTCGATGCGAATGCCTATGATCCGGCGGCGGCAACGACAATCAGCCGGAACCGCATTGTTGGCCCGATTGATTACATGCTGCGCTTCCTGCACGTCGCGGCAGACCCCAATGTCATCGGCGATGTCATCGTGGAAGGCAACGACCTGTCGGGCGGCACGTCCACGCTGCTCTACGATCCATCCACTGCCGATCTCGCGCTGAACAAGAACAAGCGGTTTGCGCTTGTCAACAATATCGGCACGAACGCTTCGTCCGAGAAGTGGCGGCGGTTCGTCAGTTCGGCGCTTTCGCTCAACAACAACACATCGGCGCAGCCGTGGTTCTCGACGTCCGGGACGCTGAACGTCCGCGCCCTGACGTCCATCCGCTTCGAGGCCGATCTCGAATTGCTGACCGGCACGTCGGCGCACGACATTTCCCTGACCATGGCCGGCACGGCCACGCTGACCAGCATCCTCTACGATGTGGAATACACCGAGGCCGCCGTCAACGCGGCGGCGACGGCGGGCCGGTGGCTGTCCATCAATCAGGCCTCGGCAACGGCGATTGTCACCGGATCAACCGCAGCCCGCAAGCGCATCCGCATCAAGGGCGTTGTCGTCATCAACGCGGGCGGCACGTTCATTCCGCAACTGACGTTCAGCGCGGCTCCTGGCGGCACGAACCAGATGGGCGCGGGAAGCTACATGATCGCCGAACAGGTGGCGCTGTCCGGCTTCACCGCCATCGGGGATTGGTCATAATGGCTGTAACCGAAGTCAGCATCGCCAACCGGGCACTGTCCCGCGTCGGCACCAACAACGTCCTGTCGGTTCTGGACGGCAGCGGCACGGAAGCCAACCGGCAATGCTACCTGCATTACGAGCCGTGCCGGGACGCATTGTTGCGGGCGCATCCGTGGAATTTCGCGCTCAAGCGCAGCAAGCTCATCACCGGGGCGGAAAGTGCCAAGACCATCACCGGGGCCACACAGGCCGATCCTGTGGTCATCACGGCGGCGAGCCATGGCTATTCCGATGGCGACCGGGTGCGGATCGAAGACGTGGGCGGCATGACCGCCGTCAACGACCGCGAGTTCACCATCGACGTCCTGAC
>CAYXEY010000042.1:0-5980 GCA_964464105.1 uncultured Planctomycetaceae bacterium | reverse complement strand
TCGCCATTTCGGTGAAGCTCTCCGACAACGCCAACCTCAAGGAAAGCCTGAAGGCTGACCTGCGCGACCTGTTGCGTGACGCCCGCGCCTTCGACGCGCAGGAAGGCGGAACGCCTGATCCCATTGATATCGACACGTGGAACCGGGCGCGCTTCTAAGTGCCGAAAGCCAATCCGATACAGACGAATTTCAGCGGCGGGGAAGTCAGCCCGGCGCTGTACGCGCGTGTCGATACCGCCAAATACCAGAACGGCGCGGAAGTGATCGAAAACGCCGTTGTGCTGGTGACGGGCGGGGCGGCGAAGCGCACGGGGACGCAATTCGTCTGGTATTCGCGCACCAGTGCGGAGCGGACCAAGATCGTCCCGTTCGTCTACAACGTGGAACAGAAATACGTCCTTGAGTTCTCGGCTCAGGTCATCCGCTTCTACACCGACGATGGCGTTGTCACCCTGACCGGCCAAAGCATCACCGGCATTACCAAAGCCAATCCCGCCGTCCTCACCTACTCTGGATCCGACACATACGCCAACGGTGACCGGGTGACGGTGACGGGCGTTGCCGGCATGACCGAAGTGAACAACAGGGAATTCACGGTTGCCAACGTCAACGCCGGGACCAACACCTTCGAGCTATCCGGCGTCAACAGTTCCGCCTATGGGGTTTACACTTCGGGCGGCACGGTTGCTGAAATCCTTGAGGTTGCCACCACTTACACCGGGGCGGAGTGCCTTGACCTGTCCTATGTGCAGTCGGCTGATACCCTGTTCATCGCCCATCCGGCGCACCCGCTGGCGAAGCTGGTGCGCAACGGCGCCACGAGCTGGACGCTTTCGGACGTTGACGTTCTTCGCGGGCCATGGCGCAATCTCAACAACGACGAAACCGTCACCATCAAGGCCAACACCAACACCGGGTCGGTGACGCTGCAATCGTCGGCCTCGCTGTGGGATGCCGATCACGTGGGGACGCTCTGGAAGCTCTACACGCCGACGCGCACCAATGGCGAAACGGAATTCGGCACCGATGAATCGGTGAACGCCACCGAATATTGGAGTTACAACGGCAACGTCTACTACATTTCAGCGGCAACCGGGGCCATCAATTCCGCCAAGTACACACCACCGACGCACCTGCAAGGCAGCGTCGTCATGTACAAGACGGGTTCGTCCGGCTCCGACACGGCCACTGCCGAGTTTTCCCACAAGGGCCACGGCATCGTGGAGATTACCGGATTCACTTCGGCAACCGAAGTAACCGGGACTGTCTATGAGGGCTATGGGTATAACGAGTTGCCGCTGCAGCTTGTCGACTCGGCCATGACCGGCGGACTTGCCACCAATGCCCGGTACACGGAACCGACGAAATTTTGGCAGGAAGGTGCCTGGTCCGAGTATCGCGGCTATCCGGAGCACGTGACGTTCTTCGAGCAGCGGTTCATTGCCGCCAAGAGCCAGACCATCCACGGCAGCGTCACCGGCAATTTCTCCGATTTCGAGGAAGGCTCGCTTGACGATCAGGCGTTTTCCTACACCATCTCCAGCGAGCAGGTGGATACCATCCGCTGGCTCAATCCCGGCAAGCAACTGCTGATCGGGACGGCAAGTGCTGAATACGTGATGAGCGCGTCCAGCCTTGGCGAGGCCATCACGCCGGACAACGTGAAGATTTCACGTGAAACAGCTTACGGCTCGTCACCCTGCAAGCCGGTGCGCGTCGGCAATGCGGTGATGTTCATGCAGCGGCGCGGCGATCCGGCCAATGCGGGCGTCAAGCTCCGGGAAATGGCCTACAGTTTCGAGATCGACGGCTATGCGTCCAATGATTTGACGGTGTTCGCGCCGCACATCACCGGGACCGGCGTCACGGCATTGGCCTATCAGGCGGACCCCTATTCCATCGTGTGGGGAGTGAGGGAAGACGGTCAGCTTTGCGCCATCACTTATGAGCGCCCGCAGGAGGTCATGGCATGGCATCGCCACATCCTGGGGGGTGACGGCGATTCATCTGGCGGCGCTGTCGAAGTCGAGCAGGTTGTTGTCATTCCCGGCTCTGACGGCGACGATGTTTGGCTCAAGGTGAAGCGCTACATTTCCGGGGCAACCGTCCGCTACATCGAGAAACTGACCTATTTCGATGACACCATGAACAAGGCGGATGGCATATTCGTGGATTGCGCGCTGAGCTACAGCGGGGCATCCACCGCCACCATTACCGGCCTGTGGCACCTCCGGGGCGAGACCGTCGCCTATCTCAACAATGGGACGCCGGGCACCGGCACGGTTTCGGCTACTGGGGCGCTGACCGTTACGGCCACTACCAAATGCCATATTGGCTACGCCTTCACATCTGTCTTGAAGACCCTCGATTTCGAGGCGGGGGCCGCATCGGGATCGGCGCAAGGACGGCAGAAGAGGATTTCGGCGGTGACGCTCAGGCTGCACCGCTCGCAGGGCGGTTCCGTAGGCATCGAGGGGGCCACCGATGCCATCGAGTATGATGGCACCGCGCTGTTCTCCGGTGACCGCGTGGTGACCATGCCGAGCGGCTGGGACGAGCGATGCCATGTCTACATCGAGCATGACGATCCGGTGCCGTTCACGGTTCTTGCCGTCATTCCTGAATTGAACGTGACGGGGTAATGCCATGTGCGCACCGGCAATAGGCGCGGCCATCGGGGCAATCGGCTCCGTGGTGGGCGGCATCATGGCCCAACAGCAGGCCAATTATCAGGCCAAGGTTGCCGAGATCAACGCCACATCGGCCTATCAGGAGGGCGTGGCGCAGGCCGGGGCGACACGTGACCAGTTCGCGGAAGTGAAGGGCGCTCAGGTGGCAGCCCTTGCCAAGTCGGGCGTGGACATCAATTCCGGCACGTCGCAGGTGCTGGCGCTGGAAACGCAGCGCCGCGAGGAAGTCGCGGCGGCGGTCGATATCTGGCGGGGCCGGACGGAACAGACCAAATGGCTGAACCAGGCCAAGGTTGCCAAGGCAGAGGGGAAGGCTGCGCTTGTCGGCGGCATCTTGGGTGGCATTAGCGGGCTTGTGGGCGGCATGGGCGGCATGGGGCAGGGAACACCGCTTAAACTCGGTCAAGCGGCTCCCATGGTCACGGGACGGGCGGCGGGAGGCATTGCCCCGGCCGTCAGGGCGGCGGGCCGTATTCCACTCGGCTCCCTCACCTATGGAGGGCCCCGCTGATGCGCATCCCCATGGGTGAGTTGCTGAACCCCGGAGCCATTCAGGGCGACCGGCTGTCGATGAACGCGCCGGACATGTCGCCAATCGCGCGCGGCATCCAGCAAATCGGCAATGCCGTGGGCGGGCTGGCCGAGAAGTGGCAGGCCGACCAGAAGAAGATGGACACCTACAACGCCAACCTGGCGCTGGAGCGGTGGAGCAATGACGCGGCGGTGAACTACGAGCAGAACCTCAAGGGGTCCGCCCCGGATGGGGCCGGGTTCATGGAGACGCAGCAGAAGTACCTGCAAGACAGCTTCATGAAGGTGCGGAACACCATCAAGGACCCGGAGTTGCAGGCCAAGGCCGATATCATCTTCGAGCAGACCAAGGGCCGTCACCAGTTGACCGGCATGAAGGATGTGGAGAAGAAACAGACCTCCTATGTCCTGTCCACCACCGGGGACAGCATCAAGTCCACCATCGAGACAGGCCAGATCGGGACCAGGGAACAGTACACCGACTATTTCGACAATGTGGTGAAGCCGCGCATTGACAGCGTGATCGATGACCCGCTTGAGCGCAAGAAGGCGTATGCCCTGTTCGGCCAGCAGATGGCGGGGGAGTATTTCCGGCTCAATCCGGGCGAGGCGGCTCCCAAAATCGCAAGTGGCGGAAGGCAACCGGTTGTCGTCGCCAACCAGCCGGGGCGTGTTTCAAAGGGCAGCATCGACGGCGTCAATCCCGCTCTTGTCGAGAGGTTCCGCAAGGTGCAGGACGCATTCGGGCAATCGATCCCGATTGTTTCGGGGTACCGGGACGCGGCCACCAATGCCAAGGCGGGCGGTGCCAATAAATCGCAGCACCTGAGCGGCAACGCCATTGACCTGGATGTGTCCAATCTTTCGCGCGAACAGCGCGTGGCGATTATTGAGACGGCGTCGAATGCTGGCATAACCGGGATTGGCGTCTATGCCAATTCGCTGCATTTCGATCTTGGGGGCCGCAGGGCGTGGGGTCCGAGCCATCATGCCAACAGTGTTCCGCCGTGGGCAGCGGGGGCCGTTCAACGCCATATGGCGGGCAAGGCGCGCTCCATGGAGGGCGGGGCTGGCGGTTTGTGGAACAGGCTCATTGCCACGGAATCGGGCGGCAATCAGTCGGCAGTGTCTCCCAAGGGGGCAGTTGGCCGTGCGCAGATCATGCCGTCAACCGGGCCGGAAGCGGCACGGCTGGCTGGTCTGCCGTGGGACGAACAGCGGTTGCGCGCCGATCCTCAGTACAATGAAGCGCTGGGCAAGGCGTACCTGAATGAGCAGTTGCGGGTGTTCGGCGGCGACAATGCCAAGGCGCTCGCGGCCTATAACGCCGGACCGGGCGCGGTCAAGAATGCCATGGCGCGCGGCGGCAAGAACTGGCTCGCACAGATGCCGCGCGAGACGCAAGCCTATGTGCAGAAGATCATGGGCGGCGGGGACGTTGCCGCCGTCACCTACGCCCCTCCCGAAATGCCGCGCGGCGGGCCGTTCGATTATATTCAGCCGGACGATTGGGACCGCATGACCAAGGCGGGACAATCCGCCTTCAAGGACAGCCTTCGTCTCGGCATCGAAACCGGGCAGGTCTCCATTGGCGACATCCTGTCGGCTCCGGTGGACGATGGCGACAAGGCCACGCTTCTCAGCCGTTACAGGGAGGTGAACAAGGAACTGGACGGGCTGGCCTCGTTCAGCGAGCGGCTGGCCAGTGGAGGCTTCATCAATCCGAGGTCGGGCGACGACCGCAAGGCGGCGGGCCGGTGGCTGGACGGCGCGGGCGGGGCGCAAGCCATCGTGGACGGCGACCCGCAAGCTGTGCAGTCCATGTATGACCTCTACGACAAGACCGGCATTGTTCCCGACAACGCCAAGGGGGCCATCAACGGCATGTTGCGGGCCAAGGATGGCGCGCGCGTCATGACGGCGCTGCAATTCCTCGACGCCTTCGACCGGCGCAACCATCCCGCCTTCAACCAGGAATTCGACGCCGAAACATCCGCCATGTTGCAGGACTACCGGAGCGGGCTTGACTACGATACGCCACAGCAGAAGGTTGAGCGCATTCAGCAGTCGATTGACCCGGCCAATGCCACGGTGCGCAAGGAGCGCCGCAAGGAAGCCGAGAAGGTTTCCGACAAGTTCGACATTGGCGACGTGGGCAACGTCTTCGATCCATCCTACATGCCGATGACGGAGCCGGGCTTCGGCCTGTTGCCGGATCAGCAATCGCAGCTGCTGGCCGATTACCGCAGCGAGTACAACAAGGCGTTCGAGGCGAGCGGCGATGACGGTGCGGCGCGTCAGGTGGCGAATGACCGCATCCGGTCGGTGTGGGGGGCATCGGAAGCCAATGGCGGGCGCGTCATGAAATGGCCTCCGGAAATCCTCTACGGCAGCAGTGCTGCGGTCAACGGTTCGTTCGACTGGATGCGAGAGGACGTTGAAAAGGGCCTCATGGTGCGCGGCTACGTGCAGTCGGTTGAATTCCCTGTTTTCGACGCCATGGGCAACCAGACCGGCGCGACCGAAACCGTATCGCAGATTGTTCCATATTTCCTTGTGGCCGATGAACGGACCATCAGGGAGTATCAGGCGGGCAAGCCTCCCTCCTATCTTGTCGCCATCATCGACGCGGACGGGCGGTATGATTTCCCGTCGCTGGGCGGTGGCTACGAACAGACGCCTTCACGCTTTTCGTTCGATCCCACATCGGCGCGGGACCGCTACAATCGCCAGTTCCGCGCCGACCAGAAAACCAATCA
>CAYXEY010000041.1:12358-17459 GCA_964464105.1 uncultured Planctomycetaceae bacterium | reverse complement strand
CATGAGACGGTGGTACGCTTCAACGGCAGCTTCAGCGAATTGGAGACGTCCACGGACCCAATTGTTCAACGATATTTGGCCACGATGCCGGGATTGCACGCGAGACTGCCGGTTGCGCACGATGGTGGCAACGCGAAGCAGGACTGAATCAGGCGGAGTCCAGTAATTGCGGCAGTTCCCAAATGCCACATCAGCTGATGGTGACCGTTCCCCCCTCTACTTCGTGAATTTGCAGATGGCACCCTTCGAGCATTGCCATGCCCAGCAGTGGAACGCCCGCCATATCCTAAACTTGAATAGTGCGAGGTTGATTGGCCCACTTGATTTCGGCAGAGCAGACATTAACCAGACTCGATAAGTCGCCAGCCAGTCTCACATTCGTAACGCCAACGATCAGCAGGCCGAGGTACACCTGGACGCAGCTCCCGGTGACGATCACCCTGCCAGGCGTTCGACGTTCCTGGCGGCTCCGGCGACTAAAACGATGTCATCCAATGCAAAGGGGCGTTGTCCGTCGACGAGCGTCCAGTTATCCTCCGATGGCGTAATGGCCGAGCGGCGGACCGCGATCACCTCCACCTGTTCTGACTGCCGGACAGCTAGCGCCGCAGGCGTACGGCCGATCCATTTCTTTGGGACCGGAATCTCAATCATCGAGAATCCCTCGCTGACCGCAAAGAAGTCAAGAATGCCGCCGCCGACCAGCATGCCGCCCAATCTCTCTGCCGCCTCACGCTCAGGAAAAACCACACGCGTCGCACCGACAATCTTTAAAATCTCAGCGTGCTCCGCGTCAACCGCCTCGACCACGATCTCCTTGATGCCCAGCTTGTGCAGGTAATTCGCCACCAGGATGCTTGGCCCGATTACGTCGCCCAGGTCGATGATGGCGCATTCGATGCGATCCGGAAGAACCTCCTTTAGCAATTCAAAATTAACCACGTCCGCCTTGACGGCCTTGGTCACTTTGTCACGGACAACTTGGAGCTTTTCCTCGCTCTTGTCGATGACAAAAACTTCGCGGCGCCTTTCGCAAAGCACATCAACGATACACTGGGTGAACCGTCCAAGTCCGATGATGGCGAAATTCTTCATAAGCTCATCCGATCGCCAGTTCTTCCTCGGGGTAGGAATAGGTCGGCCCGGTTCGCGGCCGCACGATGGCCAGGGCCACCAGGAGCGGGCCGACACGGCCCACGAACATGCATGCGATGATAATGACTTTGCCCCATGTCGTGAGTGTCGGGGTGACGCCGGCCGAGAATCCGACGGTGCCGAATGCTGAGACCGCCTCAAACGCCAGGGCCGTTAGCTGGTGGTATCCGCCTCCCAGGGTAATCGACTCCTCGGAAATCAGCAGCGCTCCGACGACGACCGTCAGAAACAACAGGGTCAGGGTGAGCAGCAGAAACGAGCGGCGGACCGTCGCAGCCGGGACAGTTCGATCAAAAAGTGAAACGCATTCCCGTCCGCGAAGCCGGGCAACCATGGTTGCGATCAGCACGGCGGCCGTGGTGACTTTCAAGCCTCCTCCGCAGCCGCCCGGCGACGCTCCGATCAGCATGAAGAACATGACTAAAAAGAGTGTCGGTTCGCGCATCGCGGCGAAGTCAATTGTCTGGAACCCGGCCGTCCTGGCACTGACCGACTGAAACAGCGCCCCGCCGAAGGTCTGCAAGCCCGATGAGGTGGCCCAGAGATTGTGTCGTTCGAATCCCCAAAAGACCCCAGCGCCCAGGATCCAGGCACAAACGTTGGCCGACAAGACCGCACGGCTGTGTAAATACAGTCGCATGCGCTTGCCCCGCACACGATCGACGATCCAAAGCACGACCTGACGATGCACGATGAATCCAATGCCGCCGAGCATGATGAGGAAGCCGATGGTGCTTAGCACGACTGCGTCGGATCGATGGCGGGCGAGGCTATCGGATTGCAGCGAAAAACCGGCATTGCAGAAGGCCGATACGCTGTGAAAGATCGCTGTCCACAATCTGTTCTCACCATCCATTCGCACGGCGAGAATGACCGCGCCGATGACCTCCGCGCTGAGTGTGATCGCCGCCACCCAGGCT
Source organism: uncultured Planctomycetaceae bacterium (assembly GCA_964464105.1). Lineage (GTDB taxonomy): Bacteria > Planctomycetota > Phycisphaerae > UBA1845 > UTPLA1 > CAYXEY01. The sequence continues at coordinate 15,384 of CAYXEY010000041.1, read as the reverse complement.
AACAGCCTTCGCGGTCGAACTCTAACGGCCGCAAGGGTGTCGCCGGCCCGCATCGCATGGCCCAGAGTGGCCCGGCCCGCGGCGGCCAGCAAAATCGTTGACACTGTGGTGATTCCGAGGCCACCCAGTTGAATGAGCACCAGCAAGACCGCCTGCCCGCTGAACGACAACCTCGCACCGACGTCAATGGTGGAAAGTCCGGTGACACAGACGCCCGAAACCGCGGTAAATAGTGCGTCGATCGGCGACAACGCCACTCCGGCAGACGCCCAGGGCGAGGAGAGGAGAATGCCGCCAATTGCGATCAGCATCGCAAACGCCGTGAGAATCTGGGCGTATCCGGCAATCGTCGGCGTGCGCAGTCGGCTGACTTCCTTCATAAGCTCCACTTCCGCTTGAGCACGCCGGGGCAGTCAACGTCGACAAGAGATCATTGACGCGTCATTCAGTTTGCACGCCGCACACGCACGGGCCAGAATGCCCGTTCCACTGCCCCCCGTCGAAACGGAACTTTTCATGACATTGACACCGCTTCAAATGCTCGCGGCCATCATCCTTCTGGGCGCGCTGGCTCAATTCCTGGGATGGCTCCTCCGTTTGCCGGCCATCCTCCTGCTCCTGCTGCTCGGATTTCTTGCTGGACCGGTTGGTGGAATCATCGTTCCTGACGAATTGTTCGGCAAACTCCTATTGCCATTCGTATCGCTTGCCGTCGCACTCATCCTATTCGAGGGCGGGCTGACGCTAAACTTGCGCGAGCTGCGCGGAGGTGGCCGCGTCGTCATCGCATTGGTCACGGTCGGGGCGCTGGTGACATGGATTCTGTCTTCGCTCGCGGCGTTCTGGCTCATGGGCATCGGTTACGAACTGTCCATCCTTCTGGGCGCCATTCTGACCGTGACCGGACCGACCGTGGTCCTGCCGCTGCTTCGGTTCATTCGGCCAGTCGGCGCCGTCGGCCCGATCCTGAAGTGGGAAGGCATTGTCATCGACCCAATCGGCGCCGTGCTGGCCTTGATCGCCTTCGAGGTGATCACCGAAAGCAGGGTCGAGGGCGCGGTTTCGCACGCCGTTTGGACCGTGGCAAAGACACTGATCGGGGGCGCGGTCATCGGGGCGGGTGGAGCGACGCTGTTGATCGCGGCGATTCGAAAATTCTGGATTCCCGATCATCTTCAGACCCTTCTCACTACCACGCTGGTGGTGTCCGTTTTCACCGGCGCCAACTGGGTCTTCCACGAGTCGGGTCTCATGGCCGTAACAATCATGGGCATCGTCATGGCCAATCAGCGCTCCGCGGATGTGCGGCACATCCTCGAGTTCAAGGAAAACCTGCGCGTATTTCTGCTCTCCGCAGTCTTCGTCCTACTGAGCGCTCGCCTGAGTCTTGCGGATTTCGCGACTCTCGGTCCCGGCGTCGTTGCCTTCCTCGTGGTGATGATCCTCGTGGTCCGGCCGGTAAGCGTATGGGTGTCCACCACCTCGGCTCGAATGCCATGGCGCGAACGCGTGTTCCTGGCGTCGCTTGCGCCGCGCGGCATCGTGGCGGCCGCCGTGGCCTCAATCTTCACACTTGCCCTGGAAAAAAAGGGAATGGCGCAGGCGCGACTGCTGGTTCCGATTGTTTTTTCTACGATTGTCGGAACCGTCCTGATCTACGGACTCACCGGGCCAATGATCGCCCGCGCCTTGGGCCTGGCCAATGCCGATCCGCAAGGACTGCTCATCGTGGGCGCGGGACCCTTCGCACGCGAATTGTCCAAGGCCACCGAGTCTTGCGGGTTTCGCACTCTGCTGGTCGACACCAATCGCGAGAATACGCTCGCGGCCCAAATGGCCGGATTGAAGACACACTTCGGCAGCATCCTCGCCGAAGACACCATCGAGCGACTCGAGCTTGCCGGGCTGGGACGCCTTTTGGCCCTGACCTCAAACGATGAGGTCAATTCGCTGGCCACCAATCGGTTTGCACACATTTTCGGACGGGCCCGGCTCTTCCAACTGCCGCCGAAAGGCAGCGAGGTCGGCAAATCCAAACTTGGAGCTTCCTTTCACGGCCGCCTGCTGTTCAACGAGGCCGCCACCTACCTGAAGCTCGACGAATTGATGGGCGCCGGAGCATCCATTCGTGCCACGAAGTTAACAGTCCAATTTGATTTGGAATCGTTCCGCGCCCGCCATGGCGAAAGCGCCATGCCCCTGCTGATCGCGACTGACCATGCCAAACTGTCCGTGATGGTCGTGGGGGAAAAGCTGAGCATCCGGCCCGGCCAGACGCTTGTATATCTGACAACGTCGCCTAAGGCGCCACCGCAGGCGATTACGGCTCCTGCTTCCGATGCAGATATACGTGACGCAGGCACGTCCACTTGAAATCCGGCGATTTAGCCAGATTGTGATAGAAGCGCGCCCGGCGCTTCTCGATCGTCTGGGCGACTTCGGTGTCGGCACGCTCACGCCGGGCCAGAGCATCTTGAACGAGCAAGGCTAGCAACTGGCGAATGCGGCGTTCAATCTGGCCGGCAGCCTTAAGGGCGACCACGCGGATAACCTTTAATGCGGAGGCCACCGCTCTTGATGAGACCGGCGGATGGCGGGCGACTTCAAGCGCGTTATCGAATGCGCCCATCAGCCGATTGAGTTCGAGCAGCCGGCGAGCCAATTCCCGTCGTGTGAGCGGCGGGTCATCTGACTGGGGCAGCGCTTCGGCAAGTGCCTCAGTCGCCTGCTTGGCCGCCAGCTTGACGCGCTCCGTAACCACCGGAACGCGGATCCCCGGTGGCACGTAGTTGTAGGTAATCCAACCCGACCCGGCGCAAAAACCACAATTTGATGTCCCAAGACCCAGGCATCGGTCGCAAATAGACCCGCGGCCGAAGACACCCTTGCCCTTGCACTCCTCGCAAAGCAGCAATCCGCGCTTGCATCCCATGCACGGATGCCGTGCAAACGCTGCGACGAGCGAGGCGGCGCGAGCCTTTCCCAGATGCGAAACGACCAGTTCATACAGTTCCGGTTGACGCGCC
>CAYXEY010000041.1:0-12348 GCA_964464105.1 uncultured Planctomycetaceae bacterium | reverse complement strand
TTGACTACGTTCAGCACTCGTTCAGTTTGATCTTGCACCGCAAGCCTTCTCTTAAGCCATCACACCCGCGCGGATTTTCACAACCGTGAACAGTATTGGACCCCCGCACATCAGCCGGGCGCGCAATTCTAGATTATGTTCGAATAGACAAACAAGCAAACGGAAGTACAGCCATAAGCCTTCGGATTTGGTGTGCTTGATTACGGCAGCGGCCCCAGCCCGAGATTCACCACAATGTTTGACGAGCCCACCAGATCGACCTTGAGATTCGGCTCGCCAGGATTGATGATGAAGTCTCGATTCGCCCCGCTGGCAAAGCGCAGGTTGTACGTCCCCGCGGTCAGCACCTCGAATCCGTAGCCGCCGCCGGCGTTGGTCAGCTTGGTGACGCTGCCGAGGGTGACGCTGCTGTTGGCCGTGCCTTCGCCGGCGTCATAGCGACCGTTGCTGTTGGCATCGTTGTACACCACGCCGAGGACAAACGTCGAAATCGCCGAGGTGGCTCCGTAGTTCTGCGTCTGCATGGCGGAGTCGTAACGCGTGCCGCCCTGCGTGAATTCGCCCCTCAAGACGCCAATGCCCACTTCACGGAAATCCTCCCCCAGCATGATCAAGCGGTGGCCACGGCCCGGAACCGTGCTGTCCACGAACAGATCGAGGTGCTGCTGCTCGGTCGCGTCGCTCAGATTGATCGTGCCCGTCGTCCCGCGCCAGGCGAGATTTTCGCCGGCCGCCTGATAGACGTAGCCTCCTGACGTCATGCGGTTGAAGGGTGTGGTTCCCTCGGGCGTGTTGTGTTGGAAGTAATCACGATTCAGCATGTCGTTGCTGTGCGCCCGCGCAACCGCCATGAGCTTGGCGTTCAGCGCGACCGCCTGCTTTGGCGTGGTGTTGAGCTGGCCAAGCGCGCCCTCATCGATGGCGATGCCATTCATGGCCGCTTCGGCGCCGGGCTTCAAGCGGGCGCGATTCACGCGCTCCAGAGACAACTGCTCCTGCACCGTGGCCTCGACATTTGACTGGTTCGCATTGCCGCCTGTTGGACTGGTCGGCCCCGAACCTCCGCCGCCGGGCGCGGGAACGTTGGTCGTGCAGGCCGCCGGGAACGCGGCCATAATGAGCGCGAGCAAAAATCGACGCAGTGAGCGCATGTCGGTCACGTTGAATCCCCTCCCTAGCGAGTCGGCATGAACGTCCCAGAGTATAGCGTCCCGGTGATCGAACCTGTGACCGGCCGCCAGCGGTCGCTCATGCTGAAGGCGCTGATCCCCTGCTTCATCGGTACGATTCTGCTGGGCCTCCTGTCGGATGGCGTGCACCACGACGACGACCTCACACATTATCTGATGGCCCGCTGGTCCCGCTGGTTTCCGGGCTATTTACTGCATGTTTGGGGACGTCCCGGCGCGACCATTCCGATGGCTGCGGTCGCGTGGATCGGCGATGCCGACGTCGCGTGGCATGTCTGCCGCTTGCTGTCGGCGTGTGTCGCAGCGGCAACCGCGTGGATTGCGGCGACGCTCGCAGCGCGCAAGGCAGTCGGCCCGGCGTGGGTCGTCGTGCTGCTGTGCTACGTGCAGCCGTTCGCGCTGATGCTCGCGGCGACCACGCTGACAGAAAACTACCTTGCGTTCTACTTGATCGCCGCCGCCGTGCTGCTCGACAAGGGGCGAGCTGTCATTGCGTCAATCGTCTTCTCGCTTGCTCTGCTGACCCGGCACGAGACGCTGGTGCTGCTGCCGGTGTGGTGGGCGGGAGTGATTTGGAGTAGCGAATGCAGAATAGCGAATAGCGAATTGAAGACACAGTTTGTCAGTGGCCCCCAACGATCTCTTCTTTCGCTATTCGCTATTCGCTATTCGCTTTTTGCAGCCTGCGCGGCGTCACTCTGGGCGCCGATTGTTCACAACTGTCTGCACTACGCCGCCTTCGCCAAGTGGCCTGCGGCCATGTTTCTCACGCCGAAGGGCTCGACCGAGTACGTCGCTACGAGCGTGCTCGGATATGTGCCGTCGGCATTGCAGGCGATTCCACCGGCAGTTTTCGCGCTGGCGCTGATCGGCGGCGTCGCGCTGATCCGCCGCCGGTCATGGCTGATACCCGCGATCGCTGGCACATTTCTTGCGGCACATTGCGCGATCACGGCATTGGGCGTCTTCGCCTCCGGCGGGTTTCCGCGCTTCATGGCCGGTATCGCGCCCTTTGTCGCCATTCTCGCGGTTGCCGGAATTCAACATGTCCGAACGCACTGGCATGACCCGCGCCGCACCTCGGCCGCCTGGCTCACGCTTGCCCTTGTGCTGTCGATCGGATGGCTGGCCGTCGAAGTCGAACGCCGCGCGGGACGGCTGTCGCTGCCTGGCGTTTTCATGCTGGCCATCCGCGTGGAAGTCGGGGTGCTCATCGCCGTATGCGCCGCGCAGGCCGCGCGCTGGCCGCATTCGCTGGCCCGGGCACGGCTCGCCGCGGTCGTGCTCATGTCCGCGGTCACATTATTGCAGACTGCCGTCTGGATTAGACCGCTTCGGCTGCGACCGGCACAGCGCCAGATCCAGACGGCGACCGCATGGCTTCACGCGAACAACTTCGCCGATCGACCGATCTACGCGACCAACGCCTGGTTTTCGCACTTCATGGGCTTCGTCGAAAACCCACGCGTCCACAAAGGCAAGCGCCTGCTCGCCGCCATGCCGGTCGGCACGATCGTGGCGTGGGACAGCATCTACAGCGCCAGCGATTACCACGGTGTGAAGCTGATGGACCTCAAGATGGACGTCCGGCATTATCGACGGATTAAGACTTTTGAGCCCGATCCGACGGATCTGCAGAAAATGCGATTGGTCTTGTTCGAGAAAATCGCCGAGACGCCCGTACCACCCGACCCAGATCGCCCCTACCCACCCAGCACGAGCGCAGATCAAGTCGAAATACATACGTCGTATTACATAAGACCGTAAGAGAGTGTGCCATGCCGACGATCGTTAGTCGGCATGCGTGCTCCCAATTGCGCTTAATCCGCCGGCACGCACCGCTCACTGGCCCATTCGCGAAGCTCTTCCATCCGCTCGGCCATCAGCACCGACAGTGGACGCGTGCCCTTGATCTCGGCCTCCAGCACGTCATCAGTCAGGTCGCCGCCGCTCGCGAAGGCGGCATACAGCGCGCTGACCACGACTTGCTCCAGCTCGGCCCCGCTGAACCCGTCTGCGACCTGAGACAAACGGCTCAATGCGTACTTCTTCGGGTCGCGGCTGCGGCGTTTCAAATGAATACTGAGGATCGACTCGCGTGCTGCCGGCGTGGGCAGATCGACGAAGAACACCTCGTCGAAGCGCCCTTTGCGCAGCAACTCCGGCGGCAGCGCCGACACGTCGTTCGCAGTCGCCACGATGAACACCGCGTGCTTGTGCTCCTGCATCCAGGCCAGCAATGTGCCAAACATGCGCTGCGAGAGTCCACCATCGGCTGACGCGCTCGATGCCGAGGCAAACGCCTTCTCGATCTCGTCAATCCACAACACGACCGGCGACATGGTCTCGGCCTGCGACAGGGCCTGCCGCAGTCGGCCTTCGCTCTCGCCGACGAAGCGCTGATAGAGCACACCGGGATCAAGCCGCAAGAGCGGCATGCCCCAATCGGCCGCAACCGCCTTGGCACACAGACTTTTTCCGCCGCCCTGCACGCCGAGCAGCAGAATGCCGCGCGGGGGCGTGAGACCGAACTCCTTCGCCTTCGCGCTGAACCCGCCGCGCCGCTTGGAGAGCCACGCCTTCAAACGAGACAATCCCCCGACGTCGTCGATATTCACATCGACCGGAATCGCCTCCAGCACGCCGCTCGATGCCAGAATCGCCCGCTTGGCCTCGATGATTCGCGGCAGGTCGTCCGTCGTAAGTTGGTAGTCGTCATAGAGCGCGGCCGAGACCACCCGAAACGCCTCGCCCGCGGTCAGTCCGCGCAGGCTCTGGATTAACTGCTCAACCTGACGCTTGGATAGATCAGTCGTTACCTTGTAAAGCACACGGGCCTCCTGAAAAGCCTCGCGTACCGCCTTCTCCAGTTCTTCGAAATCAGGCCACTTGATGTCGAACGGCGCCGCCAATCGACGAACCGATTCGGGCAGCGATCCATGCGTGTCCACCAGCACCAGCGTTGAGCCCTCGCGGGCGAATGCCGTGTGAATGTCTCGCACCTTGCGCGCGACCACGCCGTCCTTCATCAAATCCGCCATGTCGCGGAAGAGGTAGACCGAGCACTCGCTCGCATCGTGAATGAAGGCCAAAGCGTGCTTGATCGACTCGGTCTGGGCGACCGGTCCCGTGGCCGGCGTGGGTCGCCGCCGGACGAGGCCCATGGTGCTCGACCATTCGAAGAGCGGACGGTCCAGTTCCTGGGCCACACGGTGAATCAGCTCGATGGCCCGCTGCTCGTCGGCCGTTTCGATCGAAACGATCGGATGCCGCGAGCGGATGAGCAGCTTCAGTTCATTGGCAAGGTCGGCCAGCATGATTCGATAATCGTACCACGGTATGATGGAAGCTTGAAACCAATAGAGCCGATTGCGCGACCCATTGGAATTGTTCTATCAGGATCGTCTAAATGCCAAAGGAATGGCTGATCGCCGCACCGTGGGAGGGCCGGGACGCACTCGCCGTTTCTCTTGGCACCTCCCCCACCGTCGCGCAAATTCTCTTCAATCGAGATATCGCCGATCTTGAGACCGCACGCCAATTCATGCGGCCGACCATGACGGATCTCATCCCGCCCGAGCAGCTTCCGGGTGCGAAGGCCGCCGCCGAGCGGATTGCCACGGCCGTCACACAGCGCGATCGCATCGTGATTTATGGGGATTACGACGTCGACGGCATCACCGGCGTGTCGATCCTCTGGCACTGCCTGCAACTCGCCGGAGCCAACGTCGATTACTACATTCCCCATCGACTCGAAGAGGGTTATGGCATTCATGCGGCCGCCGTCGAGCAGCTTGCCGCCGAGGGCGCCAAACTCATCGTGACGGTCGATTGCGGCATCACCGGCATGGCCGCCGCCGAGGCCGCGCGGCGCTGCGGTGTCGAACTCATCATCACCGACCACCACCAGCCGCACGCCAAGGAAGACGGCAGCGTGGAGCTGCCTGACGCACTCATTGTTCACCCTGCACTGCCGTATGAGGATGGCCCTTGCTACGGAAATCCGCACCTCTCCGGCGCCGGAGTGGCCTTTAAGGTCGCCTGGGCCTCGGCGCAGGCTATCTGCGGAACCGAGAAGGTGTCCGAGAAGTATCGCGAATTCCTCCGCGATGCTATGGGACTCGCCGCACTCGGAACCGTCGCCGACGTCGTGCCCCTGACCGGTGAAAATAGACTCATTGCAAGATTTGGACTCGGTGGACTGCCGACCTGCCGGCTTGAAGGCGTGAAGGCCTTGATCGAAATCGCCGGGCTGACCGGCAAGAAATTGAGCGGCTACGACATCGGCTTCAAGCTCGGCCCGCGCCTCAATGCCATCGGGCGCATGGGCCACGCCCGGCTGGCCGTGGAGATGTTCACCCGTGCCCCGGCCGACGAGGCGCGGAAAATTGCGAAAAACCTTGAGTTGCAGAATCGCGCGCGGCAAACCCTGGAGCGGCGCATCACCGCCGAGGCCCGCGAGCAGGTCATCGCAACAGGTCAGCATCTCGACGGCTGTCGCGCCATCGTGGCGGCGTCAAAGGACTGGCACGCCGGCGTGATCGGCATCGTCGCCAGCCGACTCGTCGATGAGTTCCACCGTCCCGCCGTGATGATCGCGCTGGATAACGGCATGGGCCAGGGCTCGGCCCGAAGCGTGCGACACTTCGCGCTCCACGAGGCACTAGGGGCATGCCGCGCCCACCTGACCACCTTCGGCGGACACGCCATGGCCGCGGGGTTGAAGATTGCCGCCGATTGCGTCGACGCCTTTCGCGAGGCCTTCGCCGCCGAAGCCGCCCGCCGGCTGACCAACGCCGACCTGGCCCCGAAGCTGCGGCTGGATGACGTGGCCACGCTCGACTGCCTCGACGAACGGCTTGTCGCCGACCTGTCGCGCCTGGAGCCCTTCGGATCCGGCAACTCCGAGCCGCGCCTCGCGACCGACTGGCTTGAACTGGCTGGCGAGCCCCGCGCCGTCGGGTCCAACAAGGAGCATCTGCAACTGACCCTTCGCGAAGGTTCCGCAATTCGCAAGGGCATTGCCTTCGGCATGGCCTCGCGAATACCGGAACTGCTGGATCATCGTCGATGTCGCGTCGCATTTCGGCCGATTCTCAATGAATGGAACGGCCGGACCTCAGTCGAAATGCAAGTGATCGACATGCATACGCCGGCCGACGCGAGCCGTGGGATCGGCGCGACGGGCTCGCGCTTGCGCTGATCGTGCTCGGTACGGCGCTGATCGGATTACCCGGCATCGGCGACGCGACGCTCGGCTGGTCGGACGCGCCGCTGCATCTCTTCGACGGCGTCTTTCTTCTCGAATTCTTTAGGTCCGCGCCTTCGGATGCCCGCGCCTGGGCCGAGCAGTTCTATCTGCGGCATCCCGCCATCGGCATCGGGGTGTATTACCCGCCTGGCTTCGCCGCGATCGAGGCGATCGTCTTTTCCATCTTCGGTGTCAGCATCGTTGCGGCCCGCGCGCTAGTCGTCGCATTCGCCGCCGGCGCATGTGTACTGCTCTATAGCATCGGGAAGAATTGGTTTGATCGAACGACCGCACTGGTCGCCGTGGCGTTCCTTATCGTGATGCCGCATTCGATGTACTGGATGCGCGATGTCATGCTCGAATGGCCGGCGACGTTCTGGATCCTCGCGGCTGTATGGGCCTATCAGCGTGACCTACTTGGCAAGCACGCTGCCTGGGCCGTCGTGACCTGGCTGGCCGTTCTCGCAGCATTCCTGACCAAACAGACCGCCGGTTTCATCGGACTGGTCATCGTGCTGCACACCCTGCTGCTCCCTACGCGCCGAGCTTACTGGTCACGCGTCGCGACGTGGACGGGATTCACCCTTGCCGGGCTGGGTGTTGCAACATATGTCTGGATTACGCGCGACACGACCGCGCTCGCTTCAAAGCTGACTTCATGGTCTCCCGATTTCGCTTTTTATCCTCGACATATTCCGGAGATCACCGGGTGGCTGCTCATCCCCGTGGTCATCGGCTCAATCGTGTGGCTTGGCTTGTCAAGTCGAAGCACCGCTCCGTTATTCCTCGCGCTGACAATCGCCCTTTGGTTTGCATTCAGCTCGATGATTTCAGCGAAGGAGCCACGCTACTTATTTTTCGCTCTGCCGTTTCTCTCGCTGTCCGGGTCCGCCGCAATGGGACACCCGCTACGAGGAAATCCCACACAACCTGCATGGGGCCGCTACCTGCGAAACGCCGTGGTCCTGATTCTATTGGTTCAATTCTGGCTGGGGCGTGATCGATGGCCCTGCGAGTTGCCAAGTTATTTTCGCGCTGCATTGGCCGTGGATTCGCCTTTCAGCGATCAACTTGTCCTTGTTGACGCAGTCCGCGACGGTCAATTCATCTTCAACCTCTACGATAATCCAATGGGAACCGGCCGGACCATTCCTCTTCGTGCCAGCAAATTGCTCTATGCCCGTGCCGCTCGCGAGAAATATGACTACCGTCAATTCGTCGAATCGCCCGCCGACATCGTTGCCCTGCTCGACAAGTACGGCATCCGCTACATCGTGATGGAATCGCAGCTTCCGGACACACCCTACCGCGATGCCGATCCGCCGCCGCGCCTCATGCTTCGGGAACTCGTCGAGTCGGACGCGCGATTCGTCCGCCGGCTCGATCAATCCCTCGCCTGCGGCGACGCGTCCTGGAAAAACGTGCGCCTGCGCGTGTATGAATACACCGCCTGTCCGCCGCGCACGTCCGATTCCATCACATTCGACATGCCCGGCATGGGCGGATCGGTCACGCTCAAGCTCCCAACGACGCAGCCCGCGAAATAGCGGACGCATACAGACATTTTTCTTTTCCGCGCCGGATTTTGCTCAAGTCGAAAGTGAATCGTAAGTTTGGGCATCGAACGAGCGGCCCCGACACCTCCGCACGTTCGACCTGCAAGGGGCGTTGGCGAGTCAGTCGCCGGCACTCATTCCGATCCTGGCCTGGGCGGGCCGCTGCTCGTGGCAGGCCGATAAGACCCAGTGGCGTCCGACTCTGGCTGCCTCCTACAGAGTCGGGCGCCCGTTTTATTTCATAACGACTGGCGAATGGCAAATATCGAATTGAATACAGATCACCGTCTGCTTTTCGGAACGTCCTCAATCCAACTTCGTTAAATCAACTTACCTGATTGACCCGCCGCGCCGACGAATAAAATGGTCCGGGGGGAATGAACATGATTCGACGCAACAGACGATTCACCGCCTTGATGCTGGCCGGCTGCATCACCGCTTCGGCACTTTCCAGCGGATGTGCAATCCACAATTGGCTGGGCATCTTCGGTCCCAATTTCACGATCAACCTCGTGATCCCGCTGGGCCTCAACGGCAACCCCGGCCTGCTCAATCCATTCGGCATCATTCAAGCGCTGGTCTCGGGCACACTCGCCCTCGCCGGCAATCCCGGCACGTCAAATGGAACGGGTGGAACCGGCGGCACCGGCAACGGCGGCGTGCCCCCCACGATTCTCTAATGAGTCGCGACCTCAGCCTCCCGCCTCGGACTATCAATCCGAAGCGGCGCCGTTTAGTTTTCACTTTGTCCCTTTGTCCATTCCCCTTCGTGCCTCCGTGCCTTCGTGCCTTATCATGTACCCGTGCCCATCACCATGACCTGCCCCAATTGCCGCAAGTCCGTATCGGCGGCGGCCGAGCATGCCGGACGGAAGGTCGCCTGTCCGTTCTGCGCCGCGCACTTCACCATCTCGGCCAGCGACGGCACGGTTGCCCTGCGACCCACGCAGCACGTCCATCACGTGCACGAGTCGGTCCGATTCACCTTCGCCTGCACCCGCTGCGCCTCGATTCTCGAAGGCGACAGCCGGCTCAGCGGACAAACTGGCAGTTGTCCGAGTTGCGGGGCAAGCTTCATCGTGCCGGCGGTGGACAAGCACACCGGCCTGCCGATCGGCATGGTGCAGATTGAAGACGATGGTCAAAATCCGACGCCGGTGCATGCCTACGCGAACGCAGGCGAGCGGGCCCCCAGGATCAAGCGGCTGCCCAACGGCAGCACCGTAATCGTCTGCCCGCGATGCACGGCCAACATGCCCATCGAAGCAAACCTGTGCACCGCCTGCGGCGTGCCCTTCACCATTGACGGGGCTACGCAGGTCGCACGCACCCAACCGGCGTCGCACGGATTCGCGGCCCTTTCGCTCGCCCTGGGGATTCTGTCGATCCCTACGATGGCCTGGTGCGCGCCATTTCTGGCTCCGCCGGCGATCCTCTTCGGCATCCTGGGGATCCGCAGCGCCAATCGAAGCATGCCCCTTCGTCCGGGCTTCAAATCGGGCGTGGCCGGACTGGTCTTGGCGGGCATTTCCGTGGCGGGTTACGTCATCGCCAATTACCTGCTTCCGTGATTTCGCATCACAACTTGAAAGCGGCGACGACCTCGGCAGCGCTTTTCCCCGCGACACGAAGCGTTTTGCGCGGCTGCGTGAGTCCAGCGATCACGCTGACGGCGTGGCTCGAGAGTCCCAGCGCCGCCGCGATCAACGCAACCACCGCTGCATTGGCCTTCCCCCGCTCAGGTGCTGCCGAAACCTGCACCTTGAGCGCATCGCCAAGCACTCCGGCAATGCGATCACGCGAAGCACCGGGCACGACCTTTACACGCAATTCCACGCCGCCCTCGATGTCACGACACCACGTTGCCATGCGAGCATCGTAATTCGCCATTTGCTATTCGCCATTAAACTGCATCCATGGCTCCAACTTTCTTCGCCCAACTCGCCGCCGGATGCCTGCTCATCGTCGGCGTCTCCGACGTTCGCAACAGCGGATGGAAGTACCTGCGACTCATGGCGCTTGTAAGCCTGGGCCTGGCGTTCCTGGCGCTTTTGCTCATCGCTCGAAACGATCCATCCGTGCTGACAGTGTGGGGAGGGCTGACAGTCGGCAACGCGCGTTCGACCGCAATTGCAGTGATTGCACTCGCCGCCGCCATTCTCCAGACCGTGATCTGGCTCGTCGTCAACGCCGTCCAGGCCGATTCGATTCAGCCGACGCAACGCATCTGGCCGATCATCGCCGGCGTGTCGTGCCTCTGTGCCGCGGCGGCGATCGCCTTTCAACCCGACGTTTCTTTGCCCGGAGCACGCCCGACACAACTGATTGGCAACGAGGCCCTCCGCGCCGGTGTCTCAACTGCCCTGGGCGCGCTGATGCTCGGCGGCGTCACGGCCGGCATGCTGCTCGGACACCGCTACCTGACCGACACCGACATGCCGATCGCACCGCTGCGTCGATTAACCAACATCTACCTCGTCACGCTGGTCGCCCGCGTGATCTGGGTGGCGGCGCTGGCCTGGCCGATTCTCGGCGACACATTCAAGCCTTCTGGCGGCGCGCTGTGGTTCTGGATCGTGCTGACCATCCGCGGCGGGGTCGGACTACTCGGCGCGGCCGTCTTCGCCTGGATGATCCGCGACTGCGTGAAATCGCGTGCCACGCAATCAGCCACGGCGATCTTCTACCTGTCGATGGTATTTGTATATTTAGGGGAACTCGCGGCACAGTACTTGCTTCGCACAGAGGGATTACCCGTTTGAACAGGACATTCCCGCAAGCCTTCGCCGACCGCGACGAGATTTCAACGCCGTCGACGGCGGAGCGATACCACTATTCCCGTGAATAGCAGAAGCGCCGATGAGGGCTCGGGCACATACACGCCGGGATTGGCCAGATCGATGTAGTCCGCCTGGTTCCACGGTCCATTGGGATCGGGGAAATTCGGTGGAAAACCTGTCGGGCTCGGGGCTAAGAATGACTGGTAAACATCGGGGACCGCCGAGATGACCCAGGCCGAATTGAGGTACTGGCCCGTGCCGCCATCCCACGGGCGGTTGCGCGACACGCCGCTGCCGCGAGCATCGGCGGTATAGCTGATCGTGTCCACCAGCGTGGTCGCGTCCTGGATGAACGAGTTGTAGATGTTGATCGTGTCGGCATTTCCCAGGTTGGACAGTTGCCCGAAGGAGAAAACCCGGATGCCGGCCGGGAGATTCCAATAGGTGCGAAAGTCTTCAACCGACATCTGTGTAAATACAATGCTTTCGCCGGGTTGGATTACTCCAATTGACGGACCCCAGTTGATCGGGTCATTGGTATTGTTGTCGTTGTAGGACCAGCTCGACGCATCGACGAAAGCTGCGCCGAGATTGGTCACTTCAAAAAACTCGCGCTGGCGGCGGCCGCCGTTGCCTGCCAGGATGTCGCCCTGGCCTTCAGACATGAACTCCGTGATCCGCACGTCTGCGGTCGCATCTGAGACCGCCAGGATGGACACTACGCACGCGAATAAAAGCGCGGAAAGAAAACTGACTCGACGCATGAGACTCTCCTTTACCCTGTCCTGCATGAACTCGGATCAATTCGAGTTTCTGGCGAGCACTCCGTCAATGGGATCGACTGTCAAGATTGCGCGAAGATCTCAAGTGCGGCAGATGCGAGATGGGGTCAAAAACCCTGATAGAGGGCAGCGCCAAGGCGTCGATCAGGCATCGCGTTGAGCACTTACGCCACTGCCCGCTCCGCCGGCACAGCGGCGACGACTTTTTCATTGATCTGATCCGTCGCCACCACGCCATCCTTGAAGCTGACCACACGCTGGGTGTATTTGGAAATGTCCGGCTCGTGGGTCACCAATGCGATGGTCAGGCCGTGTTCGCGGTTGAGCTGTTGCAGGATGGCCATGATTTCGATGCTGGTCTTGCTGTCGAGGTTTCCCGTCGGCTCATCGGCCAGCAGAATGATCGGCTTCGTTACCAATGCCCGGGCGATGGCCACGCGCTGCTGCTGTCCGCCGGACAGCTGATTGGGCTGGTGGTGCGATCGGTCGGACAGTCCGACCTGTTCGAGCATCGCCGCCGCGGCCTTGCGCCGGGCGCCGCGGCGCACGCCCCGGTATGACAGCGGCAGGGCCACATTGTCGAGCACACTGGTGCGGGCCCGCAGATTAAAGCTCTGAAATACAAAGCCGAGCTTTTCATTGCGCAGCCGCGAAAGCTGCCGCTTCGACAAGTCGTTCACCCGCGTGCCGCCGATGATCAGCTCGCCGCGATCGGCCCGATCGAGACATCCGACGAGATGCATGAACGTGCTCTTGCCCGAGCCGCTTGGTCCCATGATCGCCGTGAAC
>CAYXEY010000040.1:9113-17636 GCA_964464105.1 uncultured Planctomycetaceae bacterium | reverse complement strand
TGCTCGAGTTCGGGCTCGACACGCTGCGCGATCTTCCCGACCGCGAGGCGCTCGAGGACGCTGGTTTACTCAGCAAGGAAAAGCTGCTGGCCGGCGACATCATGCCGGGCTTTGCGGGCAACGAGGAGCGCGATGGACTCTTGGAAACCGACAAATAGGCGGTCCGTCGCCATCACTGGCGAGGAGACAGAGACTCGATGATGCGGCAGTCGGCGACGACGCCGCAACCGCACTGGTCGATCATGCGGTCGAGTTCCTTCTTGAGCGACCGGAGATCGGTGATCTTGCGCTCGACCTCCGCGCGGTGCTCCTTTGCGATCGCGTCGACCGCAGCGCAGGATTGGCCTCTATCATCGGACAGCGCCAGCAGGTCGCGGATCTGGTCGAGGGAAAATCCGAGATCGCGCGCCCGGCGGATGAAGCTCAGCCGGTTGAGGTGCGCGCGATCATAGGAGCGATAATTGCCCTCGGTGCGCGCCGGGGCCGGCAGCAAACCGGACTTTTCGTAGAAGCGGATCGTCTCGACCTTGGTGCCGGTCTCGCGGGCCAGATGGCCGATCGTCAGTGCGTGCGCGTTCATGTCTTGACCCTGTAGTCACTACAGACTGTAGCGTTATCTATCGGATGAAGGGCAGTCTGTCGAGGCGAAGACTATGAACAAGCAGATCTCGGTGGTCGCCTTGGCAGCCGCCCACACTGCCGCGATCGTCGCGATAGGTTACGTTCTGCTTGGCTTGGTGCCGATGGCGTTGTTCGCCTTCGGGTTTGTTGGCGGGTTGGCAATCTGGCTCGTCGCACGGGACGAGGCGACCTTCGCCGACATTCGGCTTCCCTACTTTCTCACCCTCGGCTTCTTCGTCCTGCACAAGATCGAGGAGCGCGAGCTGGACTTCTTTCCTGCGCTATCGCAACTGACCGGCGTGCCCGTGCCGCAGGAAGGGTCTCCTCTGGCCATCCTTCTCTATGTGCTGGCCGCGGCGTGGCTGCTGGTGCCGTTCCTGATGCTGCGCCGATACTCGTTCGGCCACTATCTCGCTTGGACGTTCTTCGTGTCGATGGGCGTGATCGAGCTGGCGCATTTCATCTTCCCTTTGTTCGAGGACCGCCCTTATGGCTACTTCCCCGGCATGGCCAGCGTCGTGCCGCTCGCGCCGGCGGCCTGGTGGGGCCTCTATCGGATGCTGGTTCCAGCAACAACGGATCGGACGAAACGAGCCTCTTGACCCTGTAGCGACTACAGGGACTAACTCTCGTGTCACCGAACAGTTGAGGTGACACGATGGCTGCAGCAAGCCCGCTCAAACTCCAGATCGAAGGCATGGACTGCGCCGCCTGTGCGTTGAAGATCGAGACCGCCATGCAGCGGTTGCCGGGCGTGAGCGACATCAATGTCAGCTACACCGGGGGCACCCTGGCGCTGAAGGTCGATCCGGACAGGACTTCGCAACGCACGATCGAGGAGAAGATCAGGGCGCTCGGCTACCAGCCGGCCGGCTCGGCGCAGGACGTCCAACCAGCTCTGCCGACAAAGCGCGTCACGGAGCCGTGGTGGCAGGGAACGAAGGCGCGGCTGGTGTTCATGACAGGCGCGCTGTTCGCGGCCGCGTTCGTCGCGAGCTTCTTCCTGCCCGAGTGGGATACCTGGCTCTATGCCGGCGCGGCACTTGTCAGCGTCGTGCCCTTCGCCCGCCGGGCAGTCGCCGGCGCGATGGAAGGATCGCCCTTTTCCATCGAGACGCTGATGACGGTCGCAGCCCTCGGGGCCGTCGCAATCGGCGAGGCCGAGGAGGCAGCCGTCGTCATCTTCCTGTTTGCGGTCGGTGAGCTTCTGGAGACAGTGGCGGCCGGGCGGGCGCGGGCCGGCATCGAGGCGCTGATCGACCTCGTGCCCCGCACCGCGTTCCGTGTCGGCGCTTCGGGCCGGACGACAAGGTCGTGGTTCGTCCCGGCGACCGCATACCCTCCGACGGCGTGGTCGAGGAGGGCTCGTCGGAGGTGAACGAGGCGCCGGTGACGGGCGAGTCCGTGCCGACCCTGAAGGAGCCGGGCGCCAAGGTCTATGCCGGCTCGATCAACGCCAATGGCGAGCTTCGGGTAC
This sequence comes from uncultured Planctomycetaceae bacterium, assembly GCA_964464105.1. Classification (GTDB taxonomy): domain Bacteria; phylum Planctomycetota; class Phycisphaerae; order UBA1845; family UTPLA1; genus CAYXEY01. The sequence goes on along the minus strand of CAYXEY010000040.1, from coordinate 15,538 downwards.
GGATCACCCATGTCGCCGCCGACAACACGATCGCGCGTATCATCCACATGGTCGAGGAGGCACAGGAATCCAAGGCGCCGACCGCGCGCATGATCGACCGCTTCTCGCGCTGGTACACACCGGGCGCGATGGTCGTGGCGGCGCTCATCATCATCGTCCCGCCGCTCGCCTTCGGCGGCGACTGGATGACGTGGATCTATCGGGGTCTCGCCACGCTGCTGATTGCGTGTCCCTGTGCGCTGGTTATCTCGACGCCGGCAGCCATCGCGTCGGGTCTCGCCGCCGGCGCGCGGCAGGGCCTGCTCATCAAGGGCGGCGCGGCGCTCGAAACGCTCGGAAAGGTGGTGACAGTCGCCTTCGACAAGACCGGCACGCTAACGCGTGGCCATCCGAAGGTGACGGACGTGATCGCGCTGTCCGGGTCGGAAGATGATGTGCTGGTCAAGGCGGCCGCCGTCGAGAAGAATGTCAGCCATCCGCTCGGCATCGCGATCGTCGAAGCCGCGACGGAGCGCGGGCTGGAACTGCCGCAGGTTTTCGGCGGCGGTATCGCCGTCCCCGGCAAGGCCGTGACGGCCCGCCTCAAATCCGGCTTCACTTCGGTCGGCTCGCCGCGCCACGCCGCCGAGGAGACCGACATTCCGGCTGACGTGCGCGAGCGCATCCTGGCGCTCGAGAACGACGGCAAGACGGTCGTCGTGCTGATGGCGAAAAAGACCATCGAGGGATTGATCGCCCTGCGCGACGAACCGCGCGACGATGCGGCTAGTGGCGTGAAGCGTCTGAAGGATCGGGGCGTCCGGGTGCTGATGCTGTCGGGCGACAACCAGCGCACGGCGAACGCCATCGCGTCGGGGCTCGGCATGGAGGCCCGCGGCGAATTGTTGCCGGACGCCAAGCTGGCCGAGATCGGGCGGCTGAAGGAGGTGGGTCCTGTTGCGATGATCGGCGACGGCATCAACGACGCGCCCGCGCTCGCGGCGGCCTCGGTGGGCGTCTCGATGGGCGGCGGCACCGACGTGGCGCTGGAGACCGCCGACGCAGCGCTGCTGAAGGACCGCGTGGAAGGCGTCGCCGATCTCGTCGCGCTCTCGCAGGCGACCCTCGGCAACATCTGGCAGAACATCACCATCGCGCTCGGCCTCAAGGCGGTGTTCCTCGTCACCACGCTGTTCGGCGTGACGACGCTGTGGATGGCGATCCTGGCCGACACCGGCGCGACCGTGCTCGTCACCGCGAATGCTCTCAGGCTGCTCGCCTACCGACCCTCGAAGTAACAAGGATACCGATTTGCTGAGGACCACCCTTGCGGCGCTTTCCGCGTTTATCGCTTTCGCAACGCCTGCGATCGCCCACGACTACCAGGCCGGCGACATCGAGGTCGGCCACCCCTGGTCGCGGCCGACGCCGCCTGCCGCGAAGGTGGCCGGCGGCCAACTACTGTTCCATCTCATCAGCCGGCTCTACGAGCGAACCTCGATCGTCGTCACCACCAATCTCGCCTTCGGCGAATGGCCAAGTGTCTTTGCCGGCGACGCCAAGATGACCACGGCTCTGTTGGATCGTCTCACGCATCACTGCGAGATCATCGAGACCGGAAACGCTTCCTGGCGCTTCAAAAGCCGCTCTCAAAGCTAAAGCCGAAACCACTCTCAACCGCACCCGATCAGGCTGTGCAACCCCGACCAGCTACGCCTGATCGGGTGCTCGCCGTCGTGCCCTCACATCAAAACCGGGGTCCCTTTTGCGCGAAAATACGGGGTCCCGATTCCGCGATCATTGACAACAGCCGCTCGGCATAGGCATCGAGCTTGCTCGGCCGCTCCGGCACCCGAAAGCGGGGCTCCACCTCGTCGGATCGCAGGTATTTGCGGATCGTGTTCCGCGACAGTCCCGTGCGCCGGGCAATCTCTCGGATCGAAAGTCCATCCCGCAGATGCCAGCGCCGGATAACGCTCAGTAACGCCATGTCTATCACTCCAATGTCCCCTGCGCTCATCAAGCAGGGGTGGGTTCAAGCATGGGTCACTTCTCGATGGAAAAATCCCTCAATCCCGGGTCAGATCTCGGCGGAAATCAACAATCTATGCGTAAGATTGCTCGCGCTGTCGTTGCGGCGCTGGCCTTGCTGCTGGCAGCCGCCGTATTGGTTCCGAGAGGACCTATGGGCCACGGGTGGGACTGGCCGTGGCATGATTGGTATCATTCCAGCTGGGAGCGCAGTCGGCTTCATAAGTACGACGGTGAAACCCAAATGCCAGGACTGGCTGAGGATCCGGCAGTTAGTGACACCATCACGATACGTTCCACGTGATTCGACCAATGATCAGCGCTGCCATTACCCCATGCCTACTCAGGCACGACGCTAACGGTTCAGTGTCAGGTAAACGGCAAACGACAAAGATGGTGGATTTTATACGTATTGGTGTTGCGATGGTAGGAGCCCTTTGGAGGCTTCAGGCACAACCGGGTATGAGCCAAGAAAAGCATGGCGTGATTCCGCATGCACCGTTGCTGAAGACCATATTGCCCTGACACCGCGCATTTAGAGGTCACAGTCTATGAAGTCAAATATGCTCCGGGCGGGATCAATCCAAGGCACTTCCATCCGGCAGCTATTACGTTCTATGTCGTGTCAGGAGCGGGCGTTTGGCAGGAAGAAGGAAAAACACGGGTTACGCTGAATGCCGGAGACAGTTTGTTTGTTCCCGCCGGCACGATCCATTCCCACAGAAACCCGAGCACCGCGGACCATGTACTCTTCCTAGAGTTCATTGTGGCTGAGAATGACAAGCGACGCTCTATTCCACAACCGATGAAGAAGTGAGCTCGGGGGAAGTGGAGGTCATATTGGCATGCAATATTTCGTACTCAGTCTGTTCGATGAAAGACACGTAAACATTGAGACTCAATTTATGCTCTCAGAATATTTTTCTGTATCAATATTCGTTCCTGTCCAATGTTGATACTTGTCAGACTGAAAAGGGGTTCTGATGTGATGAATATTCCCGTCAACCTCCTTATAATCAGAATAAGCTTCTGTCTTCTTACTGTCTTTATAGCGACAGACACACACGCTGCAGGCAATTCGGTTTCGTCAGACGCCTTTAACACAGATGGGCCATGGGCTTTTAGAAACAGCCCGGGTAACAAAGGCGGAAAAACTGTCTATATCGACACGACCCAATCCAAGGAAAGCAGCGACGTCTGGTTGGGATTTACCTGTGGAGAAGATCGCAGGATATTTGCGTCGATTCTCGATCAGAGTGGCTTCCCGGTAGCGGTTGGGGACGACGTTTCCGTGGAAATAACGCTGGATTATTCTGCTACACCGTGGAATGCGACGGCAAAGAAGACCTCCGAAACCATCCTGACTTTTAATCCAAAGTTTAGCAATGATCTTTTTACATACGCCATTCATGCGCAAGCGCTGACAACGACATTTTTAAATAACGATCAGGCTATGCAGACACACAGCTTTCGACTCCAGCCAAATAGCATGGCCTTCCGGGGAATAATCGACACTTGCCTGCCGCGACATATAGAACTAGAACGGTCCTTGTAAGGTTGAACTGAACAGTGCCGGGCTTGCCGGAGGCCGTTTCGTTTGAGTCACGCTGCCATGGCCGCCTCTTCGAGCATAGTATAGTAGCGTGCCTCAGCTTTCGTCGGCGGGATGATGCCGATGGGCTCCAGCAGCGGGCGATTGTTGAACCAGTCGACCTACTCCAGCGTCGCGAGCTCGACGGCCTCGAAGGAGCGCCACGGACTGCGCCGGTGAATGGCCTTGGCTTTGTATAGGCTGTTGATCTCGGCGAGCGGATTGTCGTAGGAGCTGCCGACCGACGGCTCGACGCCGACCTCTGCTAAGCGCTCGGTTTATTTGATCGACACATATTGGGCGGATTCAACCGGTCATCGCAACACCTCATAGCGGGAGGTGTTTATGGCTACAGGAAGACGAAATCAGGGTAGTCCATCCTACTCTTCACGGCTGGTTCTGGACGGGTAAGGAAATTTGGGCTGTCAACCCGCCGTCCTGTCGGTTGCGCAAGGTCAGGCTGCCGCCATGCGCTTCCACGGCGGAGCGTGCAATGGCCAAGCCCAAGCCAATACCACCCGTTTCACGTGCACGTGACCCTTCCAGGCGGTAAAAGGGCTGGAATACCCGCTCCAGTTCTGCCGGATCGATACCGGGGCCATCATCATCAATCAATATGTCGATCGTTGAGGAATGGGTCGCGATGCTGGCCCGAACGGCCTGTCCGTATTTGGCGCCGTTTTCGATAAGATTAGTCAGCACTCGCTTGATCATGCTGGGATTGCATTCGTAGACGACTGGAGCACTCGGAGCCATATCAACCGGGAGACCGCTATCCGATAAGTCAGCGACAACGCTTGCCAGTAAAGCCGCAAGATCGATCCGACGCCTTGGGCCGAGCTGCGCTTCATCCCGGGCGAACTGCATGGTCGCCGAGATCATCGTGTTCATTTCCTCAATGGTCGCGAGCATTTTCTCACGGTCGTCGTCGTCAGGATGGGTTTCTGCCCTGAGCCGTAAAGTCGTCAACGGCGTGCGTAGATCATGTGATATCGCAGCCAGGATACGTGTTCTGTTCTCGATCAACTCACGGCGCTTCGATTGCATCTTGTTGAAGGCTCGTGCTGCCTGCCGGGTCTCGTGTGTTCCTTTCACCGGCATTGGTGGCGCATTGAGGTCTGTCTCGAACCGTTGTGCAGCCGTAGCCAGGTCATCCAGAGGGCGCACAACCGAGCGCACGAGCCAGGCAGACAGGCCTAGAATGACAACAGTCATGATCCCCATCGCTAACAATAGCTGCCGGGAGGCGGTATTTGCTCCGCTGGGGAATTGAGCAGAAAACGATAGCCATTCGCCATCCTTTAGCGGTACCGAAACCTGTATTTCATCGGTGTGCCGTGAGAAGCCCACATGGTGATGGGATCGCGCGCCGCCGTCAGCATGAGGATCGCCGGCCCTTCCATCGATCACCAGCGTAGCGACACGAGGTTCGGGAAGGCCGGAGGCGGCTGGCTGAGCCATAAGATAGTCGCGTACCGACAGAGCGACGGAATCATTGCCACCCTCTAAAACCAGCGGGCTGCCTGAAATCGATACCGAGAGCGATGGGTCGTTCGAAGCAGCTACGATCTTTTGCCGCCACTCAGGTGGAGCTTCATCAACGAGGCGGGCGAGATTGGCGATACGCTGCGCGATGGCATAGCCGCCCACCGCCCGTGTCGCCTCCTCACGATGACCATAGTAGATCAAGAATCCGGCGAGGTGCGAAACGATCAATCCGCCGAGCAGCACAGCCATTGTACGTCCAAACAGGCTGTCGGGCAGGATCCTTCTCATAGACGCGTCACATCGGCGGCGAACAGGTAGCCGCCGCCCCACACCGTCTTGATGATGCGGGGATCTGCCTGGTTTAATTCGAGTTTCCGGCGCAAGCGACTGACTTGGGTATCGATGCTGCGATCAAACAGGTTCGCTTGGCGTCCACGCGCCAGATCGAGAAGCTGGTCGCGGTTGAGCACGCGTCGCGGATGCTCGGCAAAGGCCATAAGCAGATCGTATTCACCAGTGCTGAGAGCCACCGAGACACCGTCATCGCCAATGAGTTCACGCGCATCGACATCGAGCTTCCAACGTTCGAAGGCATAGATGCGAGGCTGGGGAGCAGGCTCTTGCTGGCCACCGGGTGTCTTGCGACGCAAAACCGCACGAATACGGGCGACCAATTCTCGGCTACCGAAGGGCTTGCCGAGATAATCGTCCGCACCAAGCTCAAGGCCAACCACCTTGTCGATCTCGTCACTCCTCGCCGTCAGCATGATGATTGGAATATCGGACCGGCTCCGCACCTCCCTACACAGGGTCAAGCCGTCATCGCCCGGCATCATTAGATCAAGAACGATCAGGTCGATTTCGTTATTGACAAGCGCCTGCCGCATCGCGTTGCCATCGGCGGCCGTGCTCACCCGGAACCCGTCCTTCAACAACGCACGTGAAACCAGGTCGCGAATTTCGATATGGTCGTCGACAACAAGGATATGTGCGGCGGGCGGCGGAGCGCTATCCTTGTTGTCGTCTCGATTTTTCGTCATGCTTATCACCGTGGCATCGAGCTATTCAATTCCGATAAAAGGGTTCGGTCCAGCGGGAAGCCCCGGAAGCATGTAACGCGCCTTGGCTTGCTGTTCCGGCGTGAGCTTCGACAGCAGGGACTGCGCTGCGACCGTTATCGCAGCGGATTGCTTCTGCGCCTCCTCGTTCATGATCATGGCATCCACAAAGTGCGCGCCATGTGGACGAAACCATGAGAAAACCGGCAGGCTGTCCTGATCGCGCTCCACCGCCATGACCCCACCCTGCAAGGCTGCTTCATAGGTATCCCAGTCAG
>CAYXEY010000040.1:0-9013 GCA_964464105.1 uncultured Planctomycetaceae bacterium | reverse complement strand
ACCGCCATGTCTCTCAAGTTTTACAGCGACAGGGCAGTTTGTGACAAAGTGTGACAGATATCTGGCGGCCAATACGATCTGCGGCGGGCAGGCATATGGCCGTCGACCCAGGCCTCGGACATCGGGGGTTCCCTTTCGGTCAGGTTTAAGTCGCGAAACTCCACCTTATCCGACAGGCCCGGTGACCACTCGACACTCGGCAAAACTGGCAGCGAAATCCCACCGCCAAATCCACCCGCGTCGCTCCCCGAAATTACACCACAAACATGGACGCTATCCGAAAAGCGAGGCTCGAGACTGCCGATCGACTGGCCAAGTTCCTCGCCCTCATCGCGGTGGTCAGGTGGCGGATATTCCTTTCTCACCATGTCTGCACGAGAAAAGCCCGAAGCAGAACCGGAGACAATCCATACCCCGGCTGAAATCGCCACACTCAATAGCATCGACACAGCGCGCGCTACGCCGCGCATCCAACGCAGGACCCTTGCCTCCTATCTGATCCAGATCGCCATGCTCGGTGGCTACCTTGCTCGCAAACACGATCCACCACCCGGAAATATGGTTGTCTGGAGAGGCCTGACCCGCCTCAATGACATCGCCTTCGGCATCTCCATTGGGACACGTCGACGATGTGGGTAATCGAAAGCTTCCTCGGATGCGTACGATCGGCTATGATTTCGCCGAGCAGTTTCATCGCTGCCGGCGTGGCCGACACCTATTCCAGAGAGACTTTATCCGCAAGGTTCATCAAGCGGGCGCGCGGCCGGCCGACCGCAGGGCCGTGCTACCGGCTCTGCGGCTGAGCAGCAGGCCGACAATCTGGGTTGTGCATTCAAAGATGCCAATGGTTTTGACGATGTCCCACATCATGGCGACGTCACCCTTGACGCCGTCCATAAGGCCCCGCTTTTCGGCCTTCGACGGACTCTTAACCGACGGCCAATCGAGGACCGCTATCTTCAATGCCGCGTCCAACGCCAATCTGTTCAAGAATACCTCGAGCCCGAAATTTGGGAGCGCTTCCAACTGCTCGAAATGAGGCTTGATCAGATCAAGGGGCACAACGCGTTCGCCTGTGAGATAGTCCAGTCCGATGGCTAGCCACAGCCATGGCGAGTTTCCTCGCAGGGACATGGTTACATCTACCGCCCCGCGGCAGACCGGCTCTATCAGTGCCCTGATATCATCCGCCGTCAGCCCTGTAAGATCGGCATCGATGAACACAATATACCCGGACTGGACCTGCCTAAGGCCTTGCACGATCGCCGCGGTCTTGCCGCCATTCTGTTCGATCCGAATGACATCCGCGCCAAGCTTGCGGGCAATCTTGGCGGTGCCGTCGGTTGAGCCATCGTCGACCACAATGACGCGCTCGATTGCCTCAACTTGGCTGATTGCCTCAAGTACACAGCCGATACGTGGCGCCTCGTTCCAGGCAGCGACAAGACATGTGAAGGTCATATTGGAGTTTGTCATGCTCTGCGCATCCACCAAATACCGGCAAGCACCAGGCCGCCCAAAGTTGCAACGGAAACTGCTGAGAGCCACGTGGAAGCGGTGGCCCCAACTTGACCGACGTAGTACCCCAAAAGGAGGAAGCCCGCGCTCTTGGGAATCGAGGCAAGCAGATTGGTCGTCAAGAAGAGCAGGTATGGAACGCGCGCGACACCGGCAGCTGCCAGAACTGGGAAGCCAGCTGCCTGCGTCAGCTTTCCGAACGCGAGAACCGAGACGCTGTGCTCACGCATCGCGCGAATGATCGGAACTATACGCCGGTGCGGCACGTGAAACCATTTTTTGATTATGGGGGTACGGTCGAGCCTCATACCCCGACCGCACAGATACAAGATCGTGTCCCCAATCAGGTCGCCCAGGATAACCAAGCAGAGCGCTGGCCAGAGATTGAGCAAGTTCGCCTTGACCATCAAGCCTGCGGCTATCGTGACAATCGGTCCCTCGATGATTGACAACGCCAGTAAACCTATATTGCCATAGGCCTCGATCCATGGAGCGATTTGGCCGGGATCGATCACAGCGAAGCACCAAACTGTCGAGGTGCCGGCAGCGTATGCCCACGCCATTCGATGCCGCGACGCAGGAACGTTGCCAGCCAGAGTGCATAGATGAGCAAATCGCGGAGTGGCAACATGACGATGTCCAACCATGTTGCGGGCCAGCCATTCCAGCGCGACAGGGCAACCTCGGCCCAGTACCAAATCAACAGAAAGGCCGCGAGCCACGTCGGGCCGCCGCCCAGCGCGAGAAGCAAAACGGGAGCGACGGGGCCATTCAGGGGCTCTGCGAGAAAGAGCCACGGGAATCCATCTCGCCGAATCCTACTCCACCGCAGTTGGCGATCCCATACTGACTTGAACGTGCGCTTGCCGATCGGTTGCGTGAAAGGTTTCGCGGGAAGCTTGACCTGAAGGCCAAGCCTATGCACTAACTTGGTTGAAGCTACGTCCTCGGCCAAGTCTCTCCCAAGGACCACGGGACCACCCACGCTATCAAGGATTTGGCGATTCCAGAACAGAGATTTACCTTGGGCAAAGCCGATGCCGAGAGAATCCGCAAAGAATTGCAGACGCGCCTGATTTGTGTTCAGAAAGGCGCATTCCAGCGCGCCAGCCCAACCTTCGGGTTGTGACCCCCAGGCCGGGCAGGACACAAGACCAGTTTGCGCGTCCCACGTTTGAGCGAGTACCGTCAGGTAATTCTCCGTCAAAAGCAAATTACTGTCCGTCATGCAAACCCAGTCGCCAGTCGCCGTCATCCAGCCCTTCACCAGGTTGTCCAGTTTGGGGTTTCCCGTCGGCCGCTCGTTGCCAATGAGGAGCCGTGCAGAATGTCCTGGATGCTCGTCGATCAAACGGCGAACCAGCGGCACGGCCGAATCCTGTTCGGAGGCGGCGCAAAAGAGGATCTCATAGTCTGGCCAGTCCTGATTGAATGAGGAGGACAGTGTTATCATGTCAAACGGCTCACTACCGCAGACGGGCCGCAGTAGACTGATTCGGCCTCTTACAACCGTCAAGTCCCTTGGAACTGCTCGACGCATGGCCACCACAACGACCGACGTGATGTGGACTGCTAGGAAGCCGGCGGCTATGAAAAAGGCGACGGTCATGACTGCACCAGAATCTGTGCGGGTTCCGTCACGCTCCCCCGGCTCGGCGCTGGTGAAAGCAATTGCAGATTGCCTGCGAGGTCTTCCGCGACTGCTGCAAAGCTGTGAAGCCAGTCGCCACAATTGGCGTAAACAAAGCCCTCATTTTCGTGAAGGGCGGCGACGTGAAAGTGTCCACAAATAACGCCGTCGACGTTTGTGACTTGTGCCAACTTGACGAGACGCCGTTCGTGCGCCGAAGGCGAACAAACGATCCAACCTGCTCGGCGCAAGGCCCGCGACAGGAGTTCGCCGTCCCGCAGGCCCAAAAGCACAAGGCCTCGCCCGAACTGGCAATCAAGGAACCTCACACCTTGATTCAGGATGGTGCCTACCCTCGTCATGAATGCCGACCGGAAGAGTCGGTAATCTTGACAATCGCCGTGCACAACCAGCAGCTTGCGACCGTCGCCCATTGTGTGAAGGACGCGCTCTTGGACAGGCACCTGCAGACCCAATTCGACCAGCGCCTCCTCCGGTCGCGGGTCGTGGTTGCCCCGCAAATATATCAATTCGGCGCCCTGCTCGACGCGCCTGCGCAAATGGTCGACCACTCTCTGGCAATCGTCCGTCCAGCGAACCGTTACCGGGTGCCAGAAATCAAGGAAGTCGCCGACCAGGTAATATCGCTCCGCCCGATTACTTTCGAGGAAATCTGCCAGAAGCTCCGCCTTCGCCACTGCAGCGCCAAGGTGACAGTCTGACAAAAACATTGCTCGGTAGCTCATGGCTGCGCCTCCTCATTCACAAACATGGCGTTGGCGTAGTGGGCGCCGCGCGGATAGAGCCAGGGGAACGGTAAACTGGTCCGGACACGCTCCACCGCCATGACCCCACCCTGCAAGGCTGCTTCATAGGTATCCCAGTCAGCCTCTTGCGCCTGGGTTATGCCCAATGTCGATTTCAATTCTCCCAATTGCGTCGGGTCCGCAAACGGTGGTTGGTAAGGATTGCCAGTCAGTGCGCCAACCCCACGTTCGATACCCTCCACCCAACGACAAAACCTGTGGCCGTAACCGCAACCATAGTCAAAGCCGAACTCGGCCATATGGGGATCCATATAGGGCGAGCCCGCAAAACCGGGATAGAACATGGGGGTTCCAGGATGGCCAAGCACCCATAGGCCGAACAAAACGGCCGCCGCAGCACCAAAGATGTAAAGGCGTGGTCTGTTCATATCTATCTCCATCAATTTGCTCGGGGGGCGTTCCGAATGGAGGAGATTGAACAACCGCCATGTCTCTCAAGTTTTACAGCGACAGGGCAGTTTGTGACAAAGTGTGACGGATTATGGGGAGCATGATGAATCGTGGGGTGCTACGCTGCGCGTGTAAGCGGGGTTTTCAGGCCACGGCCTTGAGCTCGGGAGACCGGGCGTAGGCCCAAGGCAGGAGATCGTCGATCTGGCTATTCTGGTGGCCGTTGACGATCCTCGTCAGCACGTCGGCCAGGTAACCGAGCGGCTCGACATCGTTCAGCTTGCAGGTTTCGATCAGCGAAGCGACGACGGCCCAGTGCTCGGCGCCACCGTCGGAGCCGGCGAAGAGGGCATTCTTGCGATTGAGCGCGATCGGGCGGATTGACCGCTCGACGGTATTGGAGTCGGGCTCAATGCGTCCATCATCGAGGAAGCGCGAGAGTCCTTCCCATCGGGAGAGCGTATAGGCGTCACGACACGAAAGTGGTGAATCTGTCCGACTTTTGAGAACGTACCCGGAACTCCGGCTTATTTGATAGTGGCCGCGACAGATTTCTCGGCTTTGAGGGCTTCATAGAGGGCGGTTTTGCCGATTTTCACACGCGCGGCGGCTTCGCGAACATTGAGGCCGGCAGCCAGATGCTGGCGGGCCTTGGCGAGCTTTTCCGGCGTGACGACAGCTTGCCGGCCTCCGCGCCGGCCCCTTTCCTCTGCTGCCTGTAGTCCGGCGCGGGTTCTTTCCCGAATGAGATCGCGTTCGAACTGGGCCAGCGCCCCGAACAGATGGAAGACCAGGCGACCGCCGGGTGTCGTGGTGTCGATGTTTTCGGTGATAGATCGAAAGCCTACACCCTTGGATTCCAGCTCGGTGACGATCTCGATCAGGTGCTTCATCGATCGGCCCAGGCGATCGAGCTTCCAGACCGTAAGCGTGTCGCCGTCTCGAGCATAGCGCACGGCTTCGGCTAGCCCCGGCCGATCGGTTTTCACACCCGATGCCTTGTCTTCGAACAGCTTCTCGCAGCCCGCCTTGCGCAGCGCATCGAGTTGAAGCGCCGTATGCTGGTCGCCGGTGGATACCCTTGCGTAGCCAATAGTGGTCATGAGGCGATTTGTCCGTTTTCTCGTTAAATGCGGACAATGTCCGATTTGCCGTTTCATGGCAAGGTTTGCGGACAAAATCTGTGGAAGCCGTGAAACGGTCGTTTGCCGGACACGCATTTTCCATTTCGCTGCAGCCCCCTCGACGAGATGGATGATGATGAATGGCGCGAAGAGCACTGTTGAGCGAAATATGGTGGAACCAGGCGACATCGATCCCCGATGACGAAAGGGAGATCGCCAAATATTACACGCTGGACCAGTCGGATCTCGATCTGATCATGCGGCAGAACCGTGCGTCGAACCGGCTGGGTCTGGCCTGTGTTCTGGCAACGTTGCGATTTCCAGGCCGGCCGCTTGCAGATGGTGAGGTCCTGCCGCCAGGTGTCTTGCGGTTCCTGGCGCGGCAAATCGGCGTCGATCATCGCGAGATCGATCGATATTTCGAGCGTCCGCAGACACGCCGAGAACACCTCGCTCTGCTTTTCGAGAGGATGAAGATGCGCCCGTTCGGGCCTTCGGATGTGCGGGCGCTGACCGGCTGGCTGACGCCTGCGGCGCAAACCATGCGTCAGGCCGATGCATTGGCGGACATGGTTGTGGAGGAATTGCGCCGCCGGCGAATTCTCCTGCCGGCGCGTGGCGCGCTCGAAGCCATCATCCACGTTGCAATCCGGCGCGGTATCCGTATCGGTCACCGGGCCCTGGCCGGCGGGCTTTCGGAACAGCAGAAGCTTGATCTGGAGAAGCTTCTCGATCCACGTGAAGGGACGAGCGCGACCATCCTCGCCTGGGCACGAACACCGGCACTGTCGCCCACCGCCGTCAATCTCGACAGGATAGCCGAACGCGTTCAGTTTCTTCGGTCACTGCACCTGCCTGCGGAACTGATGGAGCGCATTCCGGCCAAGGTTTTTGATGAACTCGCCGCGGAAGGGGTGCGGATGAGCGCACAGCATCTACGCGATCTCAACCCAGAACGCCGGCACGCCGTGCTCGCGGCCACCGTCCTGCATCTTTCCCGCCATCTGACCGATTGCGCAATCGACGTGTTCAAGAAACTGATCGGCGCCTTGACGCGGCGCGCCGACAATCAGGCGACCGCCCGCATCACCCGTTCCGTCCGGGAGGTTCAAAAGCCGCTCAGGGACGTTTCGAAAGTTTGCCACGCGATCATCGAGGCCAGGGAGAAAGGCGAGGATATCGGCAGGGCGCTCGAACGGATCATTCAATGGCCGGGCTTCACGACCAGCGTTCAGGCGGTCGACACGCTGATTGCCCCGGACAGCATCGACGGGAAGATCGAAATGCTCCAGCGCTATCCGACAATCCGAAAAATGGCGCCGGAATTCCTGTCGGCGTTCGTGTTTCGTGGCCACGCCGTGGCGGCAAACCTCCTGCGGGCGCTGTCCACGGTCGCCGATCTGTACCGCACCCGGAAAAGAGCAATACCCGACAGGGCGCCCATATCGTTTGCGCCGAGAGGTTGGATGCCTCTCATCCTGCAGGATGGCAAGATCGATCGCAGGGCCTATGAACTCTGCCTGTTCAGTGAATTGAGACGCCGCCTCGATGCTGGCGATGTCTGGGTGGAAGGAGCCAAACGCTTCCAGTCCTTCGAGAGCTTCCTCATTCCCACGCCGACATTCGAGCTGATGCGCGAGGAGGGTCCGCTTCCGGTCGCCGTCGATACCGACGTGGAAACCTATCTGAAGCAGCAACGCCAGATCTTGAACGACGGGCTGAGTGACCTTTCCCGTTTGGCTGCCGCCGGCGAACTCGACGATGTCGAATTGACCGGCGCGGGTTTCAGCGTCACGCCGCACAAGGCCATGTTTCCGGATATCGCGAAGGCGCTGAAACGACAAGTGGAAGGCCGCCTGCCGGCGATCCGCATCACCGACCTTTTGCTTGAGGTGGATACACACACGGGATTTTCCAACGCCTTCACCCATCTGCGCACCGGGCGGACAGCCGACAACAAGCTTGCGCTTCTTACCGCCATCCTGGCGGACGGCATCAATCTCGGCCTCACCAGGATGGCGGATGTCTCTCCCGGGCTGACGATGCGCCAGCTCGCCTGGGCGCACGACTGGCACATCCGGGAAGAAGGCTACACTGCCGCGCATGCCATCCTCGTCAACGCCCAGAGGCAATTGCCGCTGGCCGGATTGTGGGGCGACGGAACCACTTCTTCCTCGGATGGGCAGTATTTTCCGGCGGGAGGGCATGCCGAGGCGATCGGCGACCTCAACGCCCGCTATGGCCCCAATCCCGGCGCCAAATTCTATCGCTTCACCTCCGACCAATATGGCGCTTTCCATATCATCGCCATGAATGCCAATGCGAGCGAGGCCATATATGTCCTCGACGGTCTCCTCTATCATGGCAGCGACCTCGCCATCGAAACCCACTATGTCGATACCGGCGGGGTCAGCGACATGAGTTTCGCCCTCTGCCACCTCGTCGGTTTCCAGCTCGTGCCTCGCCTGCGCGGTCTCAAGGATCGCAAGCTTTATCTATTCCCGGGCGACACGCCTCCCGAAAACCTGGCATCGCTCGTCGGCGAGCCCATCAACGTCGAGCGGATCAAGGCAAACTGGAATGACATCCTGCGCCTTGTCACGACGATCCGCTCCGGCCAGGTCCGCCCTTCGACCCTGCTGGCAAAGCTGTCCGCATTCCCGCGCCAAAACGGACTGGCGCTGGCGCTGCGCGACATCGGGCGCATCAATCGGTCCATCTTCCTGCCCCAATGGTGGCAGAACCCCGAAATGCGCAGGAATGCCACCGCCGGGCTCAACAAGAGCGAGGCCCAAAATACCCTGGCTCGCGCGCTGTTCTTCAACCGGCTCGGAGAGCTGCGGGACAGAACCTTCGAGAGCCAGTTCTATCGGGCGTCCGGACTGAACCTGCTGATCAACGCCATCGTCTACTGGAACACGCTCTATCTCGAACCGGCGTTCGTCGAGCTTAACCAGGAGGGCGTCGCCACGCCGCCCGACGTGATCAAACACATCGCTCCGCTCGGATGGCAGCATATCAGCCTCACCGGCGATTACATCTGGACCCCGACAGACAGCCTCGATCTCAGGCCGCTACGGTGCGAAGCATCTATGCTGGCAGCCTGATCACCCTATGTTCTCAAAAGTCGGACAGATTCATCACTTTCGTGTCGTGACGCCAGGCTGACGGCGTTGAAAAGCGAACTGGAACGCATGGTCGTGCAATGCGCAGGCGGGAAAATCGCCGATTGCAGGGTGATCGAAGTGCTGGGCGACCATTCCCTATGCTCTGCTGATCACCGCCACCCCGAGCCTGAGCCGAATTGACGGCCACCACAAGCGCGCGTGCGGTTGATGCCGGAGCAGCGTCGGCGCGAGATCGCGGTGTGCTTCATCTATTGAACATATACGCGCCAAGTCGCAACAAAACTTTGACTGGTTCCCGGTTTGGCAAGTCCTGCCATCTTCTCCAGTCTGTTAACCTTGGTACTTTCGAATCTTGAAGAAGGTCGGGTGCGGTGAATGATGAGATCTACATCATTT
>CAYXEY010000039.1:16599-17654 GCA_964464105.1 uncultured Planctomycetaceae bacterium | reverse complement strand
ATTTGTAATTTGAGATTTGAGAGTAAGGCATATTCATCAATCCGAGTTCATCTTGTCCTTGGCCAACGCGAGTTTCGCTCGCTTAGGTGGTCGCAACTCAGAGCAGCGATCAGGATTCGCGACTTACGGACAGATCAGCGCATCACGGAGCAGCCGGGAGCAGGCGGAGCAGGGCTTCAGTGAAGACGTTGATCGGCACGGTGAGAATGGCCAGCATCAAGCCGACGAAGGTGTCGGTGAAGGCTGTGAATAGGAAGTCGTAGAAAATGCTCATGTCTAGGTTCCTCTGGTTCTTAAGTCCACTCGTTTTCCGTCACCCTCACCCCGGCTCTCTCCCTCATGGGAGAGGAAGTCGAGAACCCCTTTCTCACAAGAGGGAGCGAAGGCCTTCTCTGCGGCGACAGAGAATCAGTATCGAATCGCCATGCCGGCGCCGGCGAACAGGTCGTCGGCTTCTTCGTTCAGTCCTTTTCCTACGCGAACATCAAATTGCAGATTGTCGGTCACCAGAAACGTCAGGCCGCCGTTGACGTAGTGGGCGCAGTCGCTGCCGCGATCATTGGGGTAGAAACCGAAGTACTCGACATATCCGCCGAGCCAGTCGTTGAACGAGCGGCTCAGTGAAATGGAATTCGCGGCCTGGAAGAAGCGGTCGTTGTTTTCCGTGGTCGGCACCGCGAAGTTTAAATTGCCGGAGAGCGCCAGGTCGTCGGTCAGATCGTAACCCCAGGCGATCTTGATTTCGGGGTCGACATCGCCGGAGGTCTTGTTTGTGCTGCCGGATGGCACGGTGATCGCAGGGATGAGCGAGAGTGCGGGACGCAGGCCGTCCTGTTCGCAGAGCGCGGTCTTGAAACCCAGGTAGAGATCATTCCATCCGCGCTCGATCTCGGTCATGGTGACGGTGCGACCGGCATCGTTTTTGTCGCGGAAGAGATCCTCATTGCGGGACCAACCGGCCCAACCGATGCGGAGTTCGAGCCAGTCAGTCAGACCGGTGCGAAGCAGAAACTCGGGCAGGGTGTGATCGGTGGTGCGATTCTTGTCTTCCTTGT
>CAYXEY010000039.1:0-16589 GCA_964464105.1 uncultured Planctomycetaceae bacterium | reverse complement strand
AGCCCAGTTCGAGCTGCAGGTGTCCGCGGGGAACTGTGTTGGTCGCCTCGGTGAAGTCGGGGCGATCGGTGACGAGCGGTTCGGTGAGCGGGGCGGCGTCGAGACCGAGAAAGTTGGTTTTGCTGGCGGGGATCTGCTCGACCGTTGTTTCGCTGACGCTGGATTTCTCCAATGTCGACGCAGGCGTGCTCGTCGGCACTTCCTGGCCAGCGGCCAGCGGCGCTCTGCATGCAAGCAGGGTGATGGTCGCGGCGGAGATGAGCATCCACGTCGTCATGCTGTAAATGTAGCATAGGCTACATTTAATTGCAAGGGGGAAATTTACCAACTTTTCGCCAGTTTCAGGCGATGTCCGGCAGCCTTCAGGCGGAACAGCCGTCAACGAGAGGGATTGCTTTCACGGGGGCTTATCGGAAATAGACCAGGCGACAGATCAAAGGGGGCGGCCATGAGCGAGAAATCGGCGGACTTGAACGAATCGTTGGAGCTAGTTCCGGGCAAGGAGACAGGCCCATCCGACCAGGCAGAGCTGGAGGCGCTGGTGCTTGAGGCGGGAGAGCTGCCGACGCGCGTACTGATCGCGCCGTGGGGCGAGGTGAACAGCGCGGTTGGTTCATTCGTCGTCGACGCAGAGGGCGCGGCCGCGGTGATTGCGTCATTTGTCGAACACGGCACCGACATTCCCATCGACTACGAGCATCAGACGCTCGGCGGGGCCTATGCATCGCCGAACGGTCAGGCGCCGGCGGCAGGGTGGATCAAGTCGCTTCGCGCGGTCACGCCGGAGGAGGCGGTGATCGATGAAGAGCGTCCGGCCGCGGGGTTGTGGGCGGATGTCGAATGGACGCCGCTGGCGGCGGAGCAATTGCGCGGTCGGCAATATCGCTATTTGTCGCCAGTGGCCCTGGTGCGACGCGACGATCGGCGGATCACCGGGCTGCACTCGGCGGCCCTGACCAACAAGCCGGCCATCATCGGCATGCGACCGGTCATCAATTCGACAGCGATCGTGAATGAGCACGAAGGGGATTTCGATGTTCATATGCAACCGCTGCGGGAGGCGCTGGGCATGGACGCGGCGGCGCCGGATGACATGGTGATTGTCGCCGCAGCCTCACGCATCGCCGCGCTGGAGACCGCGGCGGGACTTGAAGCGGCCCGACAGCGAATTGCGCGGGCCACGGCGGCGGGCAAGCTCGCGGCGACGCAGCACGATTGGGCGATGGCCCTGGCTTTGCGCGACCCCGCTGAGTTCGATGCGTGGGAGCGGACAGCGCCATGCGTCGTGCCGCTGGGACGGCTTTCGACGACGGCTCGGGGCAGTTCACAAGCGAACAGCGAGTCATCAACCGCGGCGGTGGCCCGGGCGGAGTGGCGTGCGAATCGCGCCCTGCTCGAACCGCTGTGCAGCGAAGAAGCCTTCGTGGCTGACGCGGTGCGACACATCCATTAGACACGACGAAACAATCACTCGATGAAAGGAGCGGCGGACCATGGCATTGACAGCCAATCGCGACGTGCAACGGTATGTGGATCAGGAGCTGCGCAGCTTCTCGGTGGCCGAGAGCGCGCACATCTTCAAGGGGGCCATCGTGGGATTCGAGCGCACGACCGGTCACGTGCGTCCGCTGGTGGCCGGCGATCTCTTCGCGGGCATCGCCTACGAGGAATGCGACAACAGCAGCGGCGCGGCCGGGGCCGTTTCGGTTCGATTGTATACACAGGGCGATTTCATTCTGCCGGTGTCCGGCATCGGCGCGACGTCGGTGGGCGCGCCGGCCTATGCGTCCAACGACACAAGTCTGTCGGTGCTGGCGGCGCCGGGCGGCAGCAGCGCCGGCAAGGTGATCACCTATCTGGCCGACAGCACGGCCATCGTGCGGATCGAGCCGTTCTTCATGCCCCTGGTGGAGCAGACGGCGCATGTGCCGCTGACCAGTTCGACCAGCGCCGCGACGACCAACCCGGTGCTGATCGCGACGCGGGCCATCACGCTCATCAGCATCCAGGTGGTGTTTAACTCCAAGCCCGATGTCGGCGTGCTCGATGTCGGCACCGACAACACCACGCCCAATCAGATCGTGTCGGCCTTCAGCCTGCCGGGATTGACCAATCATGTCCCAGCCTCGCCGACCATGCTGGCCTTCGCGGTGGCCAAGGGGGCGCGGGTGTGGGCCAAGGTGGGGCAGGCTACGTCAACCGCGGGCGTGGGCGGGTTGTTGAGTGTGCGGTATGTCGAGGTGCCGTAGGGCACGCCGATGAGTCAGAGACAAACGTATTCAAGCAATCACCGGCCCTCGGAATGGGGCCGCAACAGGAGAGATAGACCATGGCAGTCATCAATACGGGCCTGCTGACCAAAGGCCTGCGAAGCGAGTTCTTTCAGAGATTTGACGGCACCACGACGCACTTTCAAACCCTGGCCACGCGCGTGGTGTCGACCACCGATCGCGAAAGCTACAAATGGCTGGGAACAGTGCCGCGGCTGCGCGAATGGGGCAGCGGGCGCCTGGCTCAGGGTTTGCGCACCGAGAGCTACTCGATCGAGAACCTCAAGTATGAGGCGACACTCGAAGTCGATCGCGACGAGATCAGCGACGACCAGACCGGACAGATTCGACTGCGGATCGGTGAACTGGCCCAGCGGGCCGCGACCCACAAGGACTACCTGCTGTCGCAGTTGCTTAACGAAGGCGGGACCAGCGGCAACGACAGCTACGACGGTGTGTCATTCTTCAATACCGATCACGAGTCGGGGGACTCGGGGGCGCAGGCGAACAAGCTGACCTTGAACGTGACGACGCCCAGCAACCCGACGCTGGATGAGTTTCGCGAGGCCCTGCGCGCCGCCATAGCGGCGATGGTGGCCTTCAAGGATGACCAAGGCGCGCCGGCCATGGTGTCGGCATCGGGACTGGCGGTCGTCGTTCCGCCGAACCTCATGTTTACCGCAATGGAGGCCCTGGCCCCGGCATTGGCGGGCGGCAGTCCGAACGCACTGACCGGCATGGCCCGGGTCATTGTGCTGCCCTGGCTGAGCAGTTCGGCGACGTGGTACCTGTTGAAGACAGATGGCGTGATTCGCCCGTTCATCTTTCAGGATCGCGAGCCGATCGAGTTCGGCTCGCTGACTGAGGATTCGGAAGAGGGCTTCCGCCGCGAGAAGTTTCTGTACGGCGTGCGAGCGCGATATCGCATGGCCTATGGTTACTGGCAGCACGCGGTGTCCACGCTGTTCACCTGATGAATTGCGGCGCGGGGGAACGGGACGTTTCGCGGGCGTGGATGACGCGCCTGCGGACGCCCCGGCGCAGTCGTAAGTATGCACTTTGAAAGGGCCGCCTATGTCGTATCTCACCAACGCCGATTTGACGAACTGGATGGTCAGTGCGACGGTGATTCAGCTCACTGACGATACGGGCAGCGGATCGACCAATGACACCCGAATCACCGAAGCGCGGCAGGGTGCCGAAGGCGAGGCCAACAGCTACCTGGCGACGCGCTATGCGACGCCTGTCGTTTTGACCGCCGAGGCGGAGGTCGCGGCGGTGCTGCGGACCTTCGTGCTTGATCTGGCCGCCTATCGATTGCACGGACGCAAGCCGCCGATCCCGCCGGACGTGGTGCGGCGCCGCGAGGAGGCGATCGAGTGGTTGGCGCGGGTGGCGGCAGGATTGGTGCAGTTGCCGGCAGTGGCGGCGCCGATGGGGCCGACGTCTCTGGGCACAGTTGCGGATGCCGCGGGCGGAACGCGCGTGATGACACGGGAATCGTTGAAGCAAATCTGAACGAAGTCGTCAGTTGTCATTTGTCAGTAAGAAAACGACGAAACCCTCCTGCGGAGATGATCCATGTCGAGACTGGGGGATTACGAAGCGGCAATCATCGAGGCGCTTGAGGGCGCGACGCATTCGGGCAATCCAGTGTTCAAGCGGGTGCGCGGGGTGAGCGGCGGGTATCGGCCCCTGATGCGTGATGCCATTCGCCGCGAGCGCATGCCGGTCGCATTCGTGGCGTTCATCGAGGAGCCGACGGCGCCGGAGGTGTCGCCATTGCGGCGCGGGCCGCATTTCGCGGTGATGGTCGCGGCGCGAAATCTCCGCGAGGACGGCGATCCGCGCAGCGATGATGTAGACAATCTGGGCGCCTTTACCGCGATGGAGGAGGCGCGGGCCGAGCTGGACGATCTCGAATTCGAGTCGGGCGTCGTGCTGCGCAGCCTGGGCGTCAAGTTCCTGGACGCCGACGATCGGGTGGCGGTGTACGAATTGCTTTATCGCGTCTGGCCGGTGGTCACCAAGCTGGTCGCGCCCAATTCGCCGGAGGATCTTCAGGCGACGGTCGAATCGGGCACTGAGGACGTGGAGCTTGCCTGGGGTGCTCCGACCACGCTGATCGACAACGGCGACATCGAGTTCTACAAGGTGTACCGCAAGCGTCCGGCCGAGTCGTCGTTTGTCCTTCAGGCGGCGGTAAGTCCGCGAGAGTTTGTAGTCACGTTACCGGACCAACCGACGGGCGAATCGTTGACCTATTACGTCGTGGCGGCGAACGAAGGTGGGGAAAGCGATCCGAGTAATTCGGTCGTCGTCGTGCTTTGAATCGCTTGGAATAATGTAACATATTGTCAGATAGGATGTTAATATCGTCATTCGAGCGACAGGCGCTGATAAATCGATGGTGTCGCGACGGCCAGATTGCAATCGAGCCGCCGCAGATCGGGTAGACTAATCGTGCCGCAGTCGGGGATGCCTCGATTGCGGCTTAATGTCTTTCGCCACAACGAGTTAGACTACACCTCGCGGTTATCGGGTGCCGAACAAGATACATGCCCAGCTTTTCCTACATCGCACGCAGCCTGGACGGGAAGGAGACCACCGGTGTCCTGACGGCCGACAGCCAGCAAACCGCATTGCGGATACTTGGCGAGCAGTCGCTGTTCCCGGTGGAAGTCCGTGAGGGTGGTAAGGCCACCAAGACGATCGGCACCGGCAAGAAGAAGGTTAAAGCCGCGACGGTGGCGGTGGTGTACTCACAATTCGCCGATCTGCTTCGGGCCGGTGTCCCCGCGTTGCGATCACTCGAAGTACTGACCCGCCAGACCTCGAACGCGGTGCTCAAGGAAGTCCTGCAGGAGGTCCGAGATGCCCTGTCCAGCGGTAAGACCCTGGCCGACGCGATGGAAGAGCATCCCAACGCCTTCAATCCCTTGCACGTCTCCATGATTCGAGCCGGCGAGCAGGGCGGCTTCCTCGAAGACGTGCTGCAACGCATCGCCATCTTCACCGAGCGGCAGAATGAGCTGCGCGGCAAGGTGATGGGGGCCATGATTTATCCCTGTGTATTGATGCTCGCGGGCGTGGGCATCGTCTCCTTCCTGCTTCTTGTGGTTGTGCCCAAGATTCGCAGTTTTCTCAAGGGCGACCTGCCCTCAATCACGCAGTTTATTTTCGCGGCCTGCGATTTCCTCCAGAACAGCGGCTGGTATGTGCTCGGGGCCGTCATGGTCGTGGTGCTGCTGGGTGTTTCGATCTTCAGAAGCAAGACCGGGCGGCTATACTGGGATCAGGCGGTGATTCGGATTCCCCGTGCCGGACGGATCATCAAGCTGGTGGCCATCTGCCGCTTCTGCCGCGTGCTGGGTACCCTGCTGAAGAACGGCGTGCCGATCCTTCAATCCTTGAAGATCGCGCGGGATTCGGCGGGCAACCAACTGCTGGTCGGGGTGATTGAGGAAGCCACGGAGAACGTCCGGAAAGGAGCGGCGCTGGCCGGTCCGCTGGGTAAAAGCAACCTGTTCCCTCCGGACATTGTAGACATGATTGCCGTCGGCGAGGAAAGCAACAATCTCGACAACGTCCTCGTTACGATTGCGGATTCATACGAAGCGCGCACGGGGCGCGAGATCGACCTGATGGTGCGGCTGCTGGAGCCGCTGATGCTGATCGTGATGGCCGTGGTGGTCGGCACGATCGCGATCGCCCTGCTGCTGCCGATCCTGACCATGAGCAGCGGCGCGGCCGGTCATTGAGCCGGCGACGAATTGAGATGACATGAACGCCGGGCGCCGGCGATACAATTACACGCAACGAAACGCGACAGGAGTAAAAGTGCGATGACGAAGATGACTCGAAAGACGCGGACGCGGCGCAGCGCCTTCACGCTGCTTGAAATTCTGCTGGTCGTGGGACTGCTGGCCCTGCTGGCATCGTTTGCGATTCCGGCCCTGATGCAGCAGAGCGAAGGCGCCAAGGTCGACATGGCCAAGGCCGCCATCGGCCCGAACGGCCCGATCGCAACGGCCATCGATCTGTTCAAATTCAAGACGGGCGTCTATCCCGCCCAGTTGATGGACCTGGTCGACAAGCCGAGCGACGACAAGGTCGCTTCCAAGTGGACCGGTCCCTACCTGACCGACGTCAGCGGCTTGAACGACCCCTGGGGAAACGCCTACGAATACGAAGCGGACGGCAAGCATAACACCGGCAAGTACGACATTTGGAGCACGGGTCCGGACGGCGTGGATGGCAACGACGACGACATTCAGAACTGGAAGACCGACAAGTAAGCCATGAATCGCACTTCCACAGCAATGAAGTCCGGCGTTGAGCGCGGGCCCTACGCGGCGCGTGCCGGGTTTACGCTGTTGGAAATTCTGCTGGTGTTGGGTCTTGTCTCGCTCATCGGCCTCATGGCCTGGCCGGCGCTCTCCCGGCAGATTACGGCAGCCGAACTGCCGGAATCGGCCAGCAAATTGCAATCCTTTCTCTTCCTGGCTCGCAGCCAGGCCATCATGGACCACAAGCGCTATCGCGTGCGTTTCGATCAGGGTTTAGAGCAACCGATCGTCGAGGTTGAGCCTGATCCGATCTACGCCTCGGGCGAGTGGGTCGCTTCGGCCGAACCGTGGGCGATGGACAACATCCTGCTTGGAGACGCACGTGTTCATGCGGTGAAGCTCGGTCGCCCAGTTTATCTGACGCCGCAGCAGACCCGTGATGACGCGGAAGCGGAGTCCGAGGAAGGGTTGACTGGCGTGCTCACCCGTGCGCAGGAGGAAGTGGCCACGCTGGTGCAAGGCAAGAAGGGGCTGGGCGAGGGCGAAGACTGGCCTTCCATCATCTTTGATGTCGACGGACGTACAGATTGGGCCACGGTTATTCTGGCCAAGATCGATCCCGACGAGGACCTCACGCCGGAGCATGAGCAGCGCTGGGTCGTGCTGGATGGCCGCACCGGCCTTGCTCAGATCACCGAGCAGGTCACGGAAGTCGAGCTGGCTGACGCCGGCTTCTACATCAATCGCGACAAACTCGGCATGCCCGAGACCGGGCAGGATGGCGAAATCGTCTTCACCACCCCTGGCGACCAGATCTCTCCTGGAAGCAATACGACCGTGATGAGCCCTGAGGAGGCCCTGGGAGGCGCGACGGCTCAGGGCGGCGACGACCTGTCTGGCGCCATTGGGGCGGCGACATCCGCGTTGGGCGCAGCCGGCGTTGGCATGGGTGGTTCGACGGCACAACCGGGCGGTGCTGGCGGAATGTCCGAAGAGGGCGGTCGGCGGCGATTCGGTGGAGGCCGAAATGGCGGCGGCGGCTCCGGTTCCGGCGGGCAAAAAGGGGATATGGGTGGCCGGAATGCCGACGAAGGTCGCAAACAGGACGAAGCACGGCAGTCGGGCGATGAGCAGAAGCCCGAAGACGAGCAGCGCCGTCCGGGTGGCGGTCGCCGTCCCGGAGGCCGCGACACCCCTCGCGGCGGCAGCAAGGGCTGATAGCAAGTCTGAAAAACAGGTTTCGCTGTGAGAATCTCACCTTGCCGGGCGCAACTGCTTATCAATAAAGCAATTCCGGCAAGGCAGGCACGCGAACTTCGTCCGATGGGTTGAGGAATCGTCGCGCGATTCGGCCTCGACCGTACTCAAAAACGCAACGGCAGGCCGCACCGCGAGTAAAAGAACCATGCCCGATGTGGGCAGATGGCGGAGAGTCCGCGCACAGTCGGCCCAGAGATTGCGAGTGCCGCATGAGCGTCGCCAACATTCAGTCCAACAACGCTGGGTCAATGAGTGGGTCGGGCCACCCGAGGCTCGGTCGAGTCGCGCGCCGCGGCGCCGCGCTTTTTGAAGTCGTGGTAGCGCTCAGCATCCTGCTGGTGAGCATGGCGGTCATCGGCATTATTTTCAGCAACGGCACTTACTACATCGAACAGGCCGAGCAACTGGCCCGCGCCGACATCATGACCGAGCGGCTGATCGGCCAGATCGAGACCGGCATCACCGCGCTGAACGCGGGCGAGACCATCGGCGACTTCGGCGAGGAAGGCGTGCCGGGCATGACTTTTCGCGTGCTGGTCAATCCCGATCAGAACGTGCCGGATCTGCTGCGCGTGGACATCGACGTGTTCATGGGCAACCCGGCGGATGACGAGAATGCCCGGCTGGTGTCGTCGACCCATCTGCTGCGGGCAGCGCCCAAAGGGATCGATTTCGCGAAGGACTTCGGCTTTGACGAAGAGCAGCTTGCCAAGGTGACCGAGCAGATTCCCGGCGGCGAAGCGGTGCTGGACGTCACCAATTTCGATCCCAGGAGCCTGGCAAGCCTGGATTTAGACATGCTGGTGCAATTGCTGCCGACCCTGATGCAGGCCTTGGGCGGCAATCTGGGCGCCGGCGATCTGAGCGCGCTGCTTCAGGCCGCGCAGCGCGGCGATACATCGATGCTCCAGCAGTTGACCGAGGGCATGCAAAGCGCCCAACAGGGCGGCCCCGGTCAAGGTGGGCCGCCGCCCGAGGGGGGGCCGGGAGAGGGCCCGCGTCCACCGCGTGGTCGCGGCGAGGCCGATCCGGATGGCAGGCCCGATCGTGGTCCGCCGGGCGGTTTTGAAGGCGATCGCGGGGATGGCGAAGGTCGGCCGCCGCGACGTGGCGGCGGGCCGGAGCAGGATGATCCTGACGGGCGCGGCGGCGAAGGCCGGCGGGGCGGCGGACGCCGGGGAGGCGGCCGATGACGTGCCAAAAGGCGAGACGCCAGGTGGCAGTGCCACCCCATGCGCGGCGCGGATTGACGCTGCTTGAGCTGCTGCTGGCCATTGGGCTGATGAGCCTGCTGACCGCGTTCATGTTCACGTTCTACGGCGTCACGCTGCAGACGCGCGAGTATGGAACGAAGACAATCGTTGACACACAGCTCTGCCGCACGGTGGCCCTCAAGATCGCGGACGAAATTCGCAGCGCCAACGGATTCCTGCAGGGGCTGGGTCCGGGCGTCGGCGGCAACAAGTACATCATTCGTCTGCAGACCGTGGTGCCGCCGGACAAGGAACAGTTCCTCACCCGGAACATCCAGGATGCCCCGCCGCCGGCGGCCAGCGACATCCGGCAGGTGGCCTGGTACCTGGCCTACGACCCGGAGCAGACGTATGTCTACGGCGACGGCACCGAGGGACCGCTGCCGCTGGGACTGGTGCGGCGCGAGATCAAGACGCTCAATCAGGTGATCATTGACGAGACCCGCAAGGAACAGGTCGACGTGGACCTGTACGCGCGGCAGATCAAGTATCTGCGTTTTCGGTATTTCGACGGGGCGCAGTGGCTCGACGGCTGGGACATCGGCACCGGCGTCGAAGGCGGCATGGGCAACTCGCTGCCCCAGGCGGTTGAAGTGACCGTCGGCTATGAGGCGATTCAGCCCCCCGATGAGGACATTCTCAATTTCAAGGATGACGGCAACCTCGAACCGGCGCCGCCGGAGCCGTACTCCCCGATGACCTACACCGTGATGGTGCGGCTGAGCCAGGCGGACACGTTCTTTGGCTCGCGGCTGATGCGGGCGACGCGAAAGGCGGCGACGGATTCGGCGGGCGAAGCGGGCGGCGATGCCGCGGGAGGAGGGCGATGAGCATGTTCCTTCCTCGGAACAAAGTGGTCGCGGGCCCACATGCATTGCTTCGTTCCGCGACTGGAAAACACCGGCGCAGCGCGTTGATATTGCTGGTTGTCTTGATCATGGTTGCGCTGCTGTCGCTGCTGGCCGCGGTGTTCTCGTTCACCGTGCGTTCCAATCTGGCGACGATTCAGGCCCACCATCGCGAGTTCCAGGCGCGGATGGCCGCAGAGAGCGGCATTCAGCGGGCGATTATTTCGCTGCGTAACTCGCGCGGAAATATCGATTCGTGGGCAAACGATCCGGCAAGCTATCGCGCGGGGCTGGTCTACGGTTTGCAGGAGGGCTTCGAAGAGAACCCCGCCATGCAGACGTTTCAGGATGCAACCACCTTCGATCCCAATGCACCGGAGGCATGGCGCTTCAGACTCGTCGCGCCAAGCGATGTGCCGGGCATGGTTCGCTACGGCATCACCGATGAAGGCGCGCGGCTCAATCTCAACATGGCGAGCGAAACCGAGTTGAGGCGGCTCCTCACCGCGGTCATTCCCGTGTCAACCGAGAACCCGGTTGATATCGATGCCCTGGTCGATTGCCTGCTTGATTGGCGCTCGCCCGGCGAGCAGCCGCGGGCCAAGGGGGCCAAGAACAGCTACTACCTTGGCCTCACGCCGGCCTACCGCTGCAAGAGCGCGCCGTTCTCCACCATCGAAGAGCTGCTGCTGGTCAAGGGCTTCACCGGCTGGATCGTCTTCGGTGAGGACTACAACCAGAACGGCCTGCTCGATCCCAACGAAAACGACAACGATACGTTATTCCCGCCTGATAACGGAGACGGAGCGCTATTTCGCGGAATCGCGCCGTTTCTGACGCTCTGGTCGCGGGAGATGGCTCAATCGGGCGATGGTCGGCAGAAGATCAACCTCAATCAGCAGGACACGCAGAAATTGCAGGATGCGCTGACCGCGGAATTCGACGCCTCGATTGTCAGCTATGTCATGCAGGTTCGCGGCAGCGGAAGGACGTTCAACAGCGTTATGAATCTGTTTCCTGCGCCGCCTCCACCGGAGCAACCGGAGGAAGAAGCGCCTCCACCGGAGGAACCGCCGCCGCAGGAAGAACCCCCCGCGACAACACAGGAAAGCGGGGAGGCGGAGTCGGGGGAGCAAACTCTCGACACGTCCAAAGAGGGCATAGAAAAACTAGCGACTGAAGTGGGCGAAGCCGCCGAAAAAAGCGAGCCGAGCGGCAGGTCCGAGAATCGCCGCGCGCCAAGTCGAAGACCGACTCGCGGAGCGGGCGCAGCGGGCGGCCCGCCGAAATTGCCGGTGTATCAGGATCTGGCGCCAGACCCGCCGGGCACGTTGGAGTCGTTGCCGCAGATTCTGGATCGGTTGACGGTAAACCAGTCGCCGGTGATGCAGGGCCGGATCAATGTCAGTACGGCCCCGCGCGAAGTGCTGCTGACGCTGGAAGCGCTGACGGAAGATGACGTGACGGCGATCTTGGCGGCGCGGGCCGAATTGAAGCCGGAGGAGAAGGCCACGCCGGCATGGCTGCTGAGCAAGGGTACAATCGACTTGTATAAATACCGGCGCATCTTCGACAAGATCACCACCGGCGGCTCGGTCTTCCGGGCCGAGGCGATCGGCTATGCCGATCACGCCGGCGCTGTGCAGCGCATTCATACTGTTTTTGAAATGCGTGGTCCGATTCCGCAGGTGCTGTACACGCGGAACCTGACTTCGCTCGGTCCGGCTTACAACCCGTATGGGGAGGAACGGCGTGGCGGTACGACTGAAACTGGCCGCTAAGAAACTGCTGGCCATCGACTGGGACAGCCGCGACGTGCGCGTGGTGATGTTCCGGCCCAAGGCCGACGGCATCGATCTGCTTAAGGCGGTGTCGATTCCGATTCAGGCGGGCGTCACGGCGAGCGAGCCGGAGGCCTTCGGCGCCTTTCTGCGCGCCGCGTTGGCCCAGGCCAACATGAACGTGAAACACGCGCTGCTGACCATTCCGCGCGATCGCGTGGTACTGAATAATCTGCGCCTGCCGCCGACTCCGCCGGATGAACTGCCCTCGATGGTGCAGTTGCAGATCGGCAAGGAGCTTCCCTTCCCAGCCGATCAGGCGACGATTGATTTCGCGCTGCTCGGCGCGCCGACCGACGGCAAGGCCGGCATGGACGTGCTGGTCGCCGCGGTGCGCAACGACTATCTCGAGCCCTACCGCACCATCGCCTACGAAGCGGGACTTTCGGTCGACAGCATTGGCCTGCGTCCACACGGCAACGTGGTCGCGGTCACCTCGGGCGAGGCCGCTCCCGGCACCATGCTGCTGGTGGAAGTCGGCCCGAGTTTGACGGAAATCGATTTCGTGCGCGATGGCGTGCCGGCTTATTCCCGCGCTGCCTCGGCCGGCGTCGGACCCTCCCCGGGCGCCGCCAACGGCGAGCGCATCGACGACAGTCGTATCTTTTCATTCCCGATCCAGGATCGCGAGCCGGATGAGACGACCACCAAGGCGGTCGGCTACGTGCTTCGCGAAGTCGTGCATACGTACGAGGCCTATCGCGCGACCGACCCGACGGTGAAGATCAACCGCATCGTGGTGGCCGGTGCGACCGGCATCGAGACGGAATTGGCCCAGGCGCTGGGCGGACGCTTCGCTTTGCGGGCCGAGCTGTATTCGCCGGAGAAGGCCCTCAACCTGACGGCCCAGCGGGCCCGCGAATTGCGCGGCTTCTCAGCGGTGCTTGGTCTGGCCATGAGCCACGCCAAGCGCGGGCTGACGCATTTTGACTTCCAACATCCCAAGAAGACGGTTACCAAGAGTCAGCGGCAGCTCAAGAAGGCGCCGATCGCGGCGGCCGTCGCGCTGCTCTTCCTCGGCACGGGCATGGCGTCGTATTGGAACATCGTCATCCCCAAGCAGAAGTTGGCGAAGAGCCTGGTGGACAACGTCAACGTCAAGAAGAAGCAGTTCGACGTCCTCACCAAGTTCAACGAGAAAGTGCTGGCGGTTCAGTCGTGGCAGGATGACGAGCAATACTGGCCGGACGTGCTGCTGGAATTGACAAAGGTCTTTCCGCCGGAGACCGAGGCTTACGTCACGCATCTGACCTTCGGCACGGCCCTGAAGGGACGATCCAACGAGCGCTTGCAGACCGTGGCCATCACGATGCGCACGGCCGAGGACACAACGGTCAATCGCCTGGCGGAGAAGCTTAAGGAGAAGGGTTTCGACGACGTGCGGACCGGTCGCACGAACGAGAATTCGCAGAAGGGCGGCTATCGGTACGACGCTTCGATCACGGCGACGTTGCCAAAGCGCAAGGCCGCACCCGTGGACGTTGAACCGGAAGCGGTCGAAGACGAGGCAGAGCCGCCGGCGGAGGATGTGAAGGCTGCGACGACCGCGCCTGCGGAACCGCCCGCCTCATCCCAGCCGACTGAGGTCACGCCGCCCGCACCCACGCCGACGGCGGACACGACCTCCGCACCGACTGAGTCGCCGACCCCGGTGACCACCACGCCCGCCGAAACCGCGAAGCCCGATCCCAACACGCGGACGGAAAGCGCTCCGGCAGAAAGCCCACCGTCGGACAGCGCGCCGGAGGACAGAGTGAAAGGGGGCCGGCCATGATGCCCCGTGAACGCCGTCTGGCGATCATCATCGGAAGCGTGATGGGTGTGCTGGCGGTCTACCAGCTCATCAACATGATTGCGATTTCGCCCTACCGCGATGCGCAGAAGAAGATAGACACCGCCCGCAAGGAGATCGCCAAGTACGAAGGCTTCATCAAGATGGCCCCGTCCATCCGGCGAAGCTGGGAAGACATCGCGGCGCGGACGTTCTCTTACGAGACCGATGAGATTCGCAACCAGTTCGAGCAGCAGGTCAAACGCCTGGTTGCCAAGCATCAGCTGCGCAGGGCGACTTACACACCGCGGACCGGACAGGGCGTCAGCCGCAAGCCGCCGATCAAGACAGAGTCCTATTTGTTCACTGGCGAAGGCGACTATGAGAACGTCATGGCTTTTCTGCGCGAAGTCTACGAGTCGCGCTGCATGACGCAGATCACCAGCCTCTCGCTCGCCCCGATGGACCCCAAGCAGGGCCGCAATCAGATCAAGATCGAACAGCTCGTGATCGAGACGCCGATGCTGCCGACCCTCGCGTCGGTGGAGAAGAAGGAAATACCGGAGCTGGCCAAGCTCGGCATCAAAACGGACCCCAAGACCTTCAACGACTTGACCAATCCGCCGACCGGTCCGGTACGGCGCGGACTGATGGACGAACCCGCGTTTATTGCGCTGACCGACCGCAACGTCTTCCGGATGTATCTGCCGGCTCCGACGAACATGGTGAAGTTCGAGAACAACGACCGGCTCGATGTCACGGTGGCGCTCAAGTCGTTCTGGGACGGAAAGGTTTCAGAGCAACTGGAGAAGCGGCTGCCGGGTAAGAGTAACAACGAGACGCAATCGATCGCGGGGGACGTGGTCGAGGTCACGGCGATCTATGCGGATGGCAAGCCGGTCACGAAGAAGCGGTTTGACGCGACGACCAAGCAGCCATGGGTCTTCAACATCGCAGCGCACACGCCGCCGGAGCAGGTGATCCTGGCGATCGAGAACAAGGACGAAAAGGCCGTGGATGTGACCATCACGGTGACGGGCGCGGACGGGAAGCCGGCGGTCAAGCCGACGATTCGCGTGGCGGGCAAGGGCAAGGCGGAGCTGGATGCTTACGTCGCGAAGAGCGTGATGGCCAGCGTGGTGTACGAGGGCGGCAAGCCGGGGGCGCCGGGCACTTTTTCTCCGAAGGAAGGCAAACAGACGTTTGTCATTCCCAAGGAGCCGCCGGACGAGGTTGTTATCAAGCCGCCTCAGGGCCCAGATCGCGAGCCGGATCCCATCGACACCGACGCCGATGCGAGCAAGCGCGTGACCGGACGCTGGATGTATGGCGAGCATCACGAGATGTTCGCGGTGGATACGAATTCGAATCAGCGGGTGATTTTTGCCAAGGGCGATCCGATCGATGGCGGCGTGCTGGTTGCGGCGCATCCGGAAGGCGGAATCGTCTATATGGAGCAGACGAAGAACTACTACCTGTATCCGATCGGGCGGATGTTCCCGGAGCGGATTCTGCTGGGGCCGGTAGACAGAGAACGCCTTGCTGATCTGGAAACGCTGATCGAGCAGGCGATGTCGCAGCCATTGGCCAGTAAGGCGAATTAAGGGTTCGAGGGGAAGCGGTGTTCAAGCGTTCGCGGTGAGTCGCGGACGAATGCGGGAGGTTTGACGATGTCGTGCCTGCAAGTTCATACGAGGCGATGGCCGGCGGGAATGCCGGGTTGCCTGATGTTGTCGATATTCGGCTGTGCGTTCGCCCCGGCCTTCGCACAGAACGCCGGCGACAAGGAGAAGGCCCCGGAGGCGCCGCCGGCCGCGCAGCCGGCCGAACCGGCCAAGCCGAATCCCGACATCGAGGCCGCGCGCCAGGCGGCGCTGGAGTCGATCCGCAAGCAGCGCGAAGAGCAGGCCAAGGCAACC
The DNA here is from genome assembly GCA_964464105.1 of uncultured Planctomycetaceae bacterium. Classification (GTDB taxonomy): domain Bacteria; phylum Planctomycetota; class Phycisphaerae; order UBA1845; family UTPLA1; genus CAYXEY01. The sequence continues at coordinate 1,138 of CAYXEY010000039.1, read as the reverse complement.
ACTCAGCCGACACCCGCCACTTCCAATGGTCCGGCCCCCGTCCCTGAGACGCATGTCGAAAAATCACCGGCGGCGACGCCTCCGGTAGCGCCTCCGACAGCCGCCCCGGTCAAGCCCATCGTCGAGCCGATGCCGACGGCGTCCGGCCCGCCGGTCATGAAGCTGGGCGGAGCCAATCGCACACCGGCCGCGCCACCCACACCGGCGCCGACCACGGGTCGTCCCGGTGGACCTCCCAAGGCCGGCGGCACGCCGCCACCCGCCGCCCCGGCGACCACCGGCGATCGAAGCAAGGAACTGCCGCCGCTCTCGTACATGGCCAAGCCGATCGACCCCACCAAGCGGGAGTATTCGTTCGACTACGACAATACGCCGTGGCCCGACGTGCTGAGCGATTTCGCCCGGGTCAGTGGTCTGACCCTGCTGGGCGACGCGGCCAGCGTGACCGGCAACATGTCGTTCCGCAGTCCGAAGAACTTCACCTACACCGAGGCCCTGCACCAGTTGAACGAGCTGCTGCTGAAGCGCACGCTCGACAAGCGTCTGCTGGAGCGGACCGACAACTTCCTTGAGATCTGGCGACTGCCGGATCGCATCAAGCAGATCCCGGCCGAGAAGATGTTCAACAACTGGGAGGACATGCTCGCGGCCAACCTCGATGATTTCGACATGTGTCTGGTGAATGTCGATCCGCCGGCCGGCTGGTCGCCCTTCCAGATCATCGAGACCTTCCGCACCCTGTTCGACGACTACTACGGCACCCAGGTCGTCGGCAACCGGATTCAGCTTTCGGGCCTGGTGCGCGATCACCACGACTTCGTGAAAAAGATCAACGCCCTGGCCGGCGAGCCGGAGAAGGCCGATCCGCGGCCGCAACTGACTTATCAGTGTGTCTTTATCAAGGCCAACGACCTGCAGGGGCTGCTGCGGCAGATCTATCCGGCCACGCCGCCGGCGGCGCCGCGCCCGGGCGTGGATAAGAAGCTGGAGCAGGCCAATCAGATCACGATCTTTTCGAATCCCGCGGCCAACACGGTGATCATGCGCGCGCCGCAGCCGGTGCTCACCGAGATGGGCATGCTGTGCAAGCAGTTCGACACGGGCGTGGTGGCCAGCAAGAACGAGGACAACCAACTCG
>CAYXEY010000038.1:0-17702 GCA_964464105.1 uncultured Planctomycetaceae bacterium | reverse complement strand
CGCGGCGCTGCGACGCAGATGCCAGGCACCCACGATCGCGAGGGCGAATATGGGGGCGACGGTGAGCCAGGCAATGGCGGCGTACAGCGGCGACTGGTAATCGGCGGCATTCACACGGATTGACCAGGTTCGCTTCACTTTCGCCCAGCCGAGTTCAAGTGTGCGGGCAGGATGGTCGCCGGCCCACTTAATGGCATTTTGTCGATATATGCGGTCGCGTTCGAGTTCATTCGCGCCCGTCGGCACAGGCGGATACGCGATGCGATTCATGCCCGGCGCGCCGTCGGCCCAGGGTCCGAGGGCCTCTAGCAGCGAGGCGCCGCCGCCGGTGCGCATCGGCAGCCGCCATTCGTTCAGGACGTGATGCTGGCGGATGACGACCGGGGCGAGCGTTGCGGCATATGCTGCGATCATCAGGCCGAGAACGACACCCGCTTGACTTTTGCTGCGCGAATCAGATCGCAGTGAAATTAACGCACACGGGGCGAGCACCACCGGAAGAAAAAGCGCAGTGCTACGCGTGATGGTTCCGAGTCCAAATAGCACGCCGGCAGCGGCAACCCAGCCCATGCGACCGTCTTGAATTCCGCGAACCAATGCGGCGCAGCCTGCCAGCAGCAGTGCGGTGTACGGCAGTTCGGTGAGTGCGGTCGCCCCAAAGAACAGCGTCATCGGATCAATCGCCAGCCACCCAGCCGCAAAAAGTGCAGTCGTGTTATTTGTGACCCGCCGTGCGAACAGCGCCAGCAGCGGCACCATGCACAATCCCGCCAACGATGCAATCGCGCGGGCCCACAGCAGCAAACCTCGATCAGACGTAATTCCCAGGTGGTCGCCCACCGCAATGAGATAGGGATAGAGCGGGTCTGTTCCAGCCAGCACCTGGGGTGAGTCGATCGGGCCCTCGCCGGCGAGGATATTTCGTGCCACGGCGACGTAGCGATGCGAATCCGGAAAGTCGAAGCGCTCGAAGCTCTGCCATGCGAACACGAACACGGCCACGCGCGCGACCAGCGCCGCCAGCAAGATGATTGACAAGTGTCGCCGAAATGCGTCAGTCGGCGGCTCGGGAATCGCGTTCGCCATGCCGGGAGCCTATCACCGCGAGACGCGTCCGGCACGTTTGGGTTTCTTGCGAGCTGACTTGGCGTCAGCGCCAGGCGACACGATCGCCGACGCCTTTCCAATCAGGAGGAACTTGCCGCGACGCTGGGCCGCGAATCGGCCGGGCAGTTCGACCGTTCGCCGGCGGCCATCGCCCTGGGTCAACCCATCGACGGCGGCGAGCCGCTCCAGATCGAGCGATTGCATTGGCGCGCCCATTGACTTCAAGACCTCGCGCAGCGCCTCCCGGCGCGTGCCGGGCAGCGCCTCCTTGAGAATCGAAACCTCGAACCGAGACACGCCCTGACGGTTGTTCGATGCCGCGAGGGTGATCAGTTCACGGGCGTTTTCGCCGACAACTTCGGCCGCCTCGCGGGCATGGTGAGCCAGCCGCACCAAAGCCTCGACCACGCGTAAATTGAACTGCTCCCGCAACATCGGCAGGAGCTGTCGTCGAATGCGATTGCGCGTAAGGCTCGTGTCTTGATTCGTTGAGTCCTCGCAATAATCCAGTTCTTCGGAGGCCGCGTATGCCTCGATCTCGGCTCGCGTAAACCCCAGCATGGGCCGAACCAGCGTCACCGCCGAGCCATCGACAATCGATCGTTCTGCCGGCATTCCCGACAACCCTGCAAGACCCGTCCCGCGCAAAATGTGATGCAGCACCGTCTCGGCTTGATCGTCGGCATGGTGAGCCACGACAACGCACTCTGCGGCGCTGTCCTGCGCCATTTGCTTGAGCGCGGCGTACCGCGCCTTCCGCGCGGCCTCTTCAAGCGAGACGCCTCCGCGCCGAACCATCGCGGGCGCTGAGACGCGCATGCTGACGAACATCAGCCCCAGTCGCTCGGCGAGCCGCTCGACCCATCCCGCTACGTCGGCGGAGTCCGCACGAATGCCGTGATCGACATGTCCCACGCGAAGAACGAGGGCCTTCTTCCGGCTGATCGCGTGCAGGGCGTGCAGCATGACCACGGAATCGATGCCGCCCGAGACCGCGCAGAGAATGGAATGATTCGCGCGAATGCACGATGGCAGGGTGCTCGCCAGTCGGTGATGAAACGCTCGCGGATTCATGGGACGGTCACAACGCAATTGCCGTCATGGCGACGCAGTGGGCACAGCCAGCGCCGCTTCCTGCTGCTCGCGTCGACGAAGCTGCCCGCAGGCCGCGTCGATATCCAACCCGCGCGACGTCCGCACATGGGCATTCACCCCGTTGTCACGGAGGTGATTCACAAACGCGTGCGTCGCCTCGCTGGTCGGACGGCCATAGGGCAACCCTTCGACTGGGTTGTAGCGAATTAGATTTACATTGCAGCGCAGGGTCTTGGCAAATTTCGCCAGCAGCCGGGCATGTAGCGGCCGATCGTTCACCTTATCGAGCAGGATGTACTCCAGCGTGATTTCGCGCCCTGTCTTTTCGAAGTAATAGCGGCAGGCCGCGGTGAGATCGGCCAGTGAGATCTTCTCGGCCCAGGGAATCAACTCGGCCCGAAGCGGATCGGTCGGGGCATGCAGCGACAGCGCCAGATTAAGTTGCAGTCCCTCGTCGGCCAGCTTGCGAATCTGCTTGGGCAGGCCCACCGTGCTGACGGTGATCTTCCGCGCCCCGATGTTCAGGCTCCAGGGGGCATTGATCGTGCGCACCGAGGCCATCACGTTGTCGTAATTGGCCAGTGGCTCGCCGAGACCCATGAAGACAATGTTCGACAATCGCGCCCCGCTCGCCACGGCCTCGCCGCTCACGCGCAGCAACTGCTCCACGATCTGCCCCGCCGTCAGATTCCGCTCGACACCGCCGATGCCGCTGGCGCAAAACCGGCAGCCCGCCGGACAGCCGACCTGCGAACTGATGCAGGCCGTGCGTCGCGTCTCGGAGGGGATCATCACGCATTCGCTGGTCGCCCCGTCGGGCCAGCGCAGCAGCAATTTGATCGTGCCGTCGGTGGACGCGCCCCGCCGGATAATCTCGCTCGAAAAAATGACGAATGACTCGTTGAGCGTGTCGCGCAGCGGCTTTGACAGATTGGTCATCTGCTCGAAGCTTGTCGCGCCGCGCTCGTAGATCCACTCGAAGACCTGCTTGGCGCGAAAGGACTTTTCACCCTTCTCCGCGAACCAGGCGGCAAGCTGATCGGGCGCCCAGTCGAGCAGATGAATGCGCGCAGCGACGGCGGCGGGCGTGGACAATGGCAGGGATTGATCGGCCATGGGGTTCAATCGCGTTCCACGAGGAAAAGCTGCTCGGTGACGTGCAAACTTCGCTTGTGCAGATTCCGGCAGCCGCGGAAGGTATTGTAGCTGGTTTCGATGACCTCGACGCGGCCGAACCGGGCCAGCATATCACGCATCCGCCCGGGCGAGACGAAGCCCTCGTTGTTGAATGACACCAATAGAAATCGGGCGTCTGCATGTTCGAACAGATCGGACAAAGCCGCCTCGGCCCGGGCGCGGACGTTGTAGTCCGACCGCCGCCAGTCCGGCGGTATGCCCGAGACCGGACTGACCTCGGCCGGACGCTCGTAGTTGGCGATCAGGTTGAGCATGAAGTAATTCGATCCATAGGGATGCTGGTTGTAGGGCGGATCGAAGTAGGCCACGTCGAGATTGCGCGTCTGGCGCACGGCGGAGTTGGCATCGCCCTGGATTACATCCACGTCGCACTCGAACCGACTCAGCACCGGCGGTGAGAGCGTGATCTCGCCGCGAATGCGCTGCAGGGCTTCGGCATTCGTGCCGCCAAATCGCCCAACGCCCGTGGTGCGATCCTTGTAGAAGCCCTTGAAGACGCCGGCCGTGTTGGCGTGAACCGATGCCTCGCTGAGCAGCGGTCCGAGCAGAAGCGTGCGTTCGTGCAGGGACAAATCGTTCAGCATGCGGCGATAATTGTCGAGACGGCGGGCGTTGACGCGTGTATAGAACACACGATCCGATTTTTCTATGGCGGACTCGTCTGCCGGCGCGTAAAGGGCTTCGATGAAGCCCGGTTCGCTCGCTTGCTCGTCCATGCGCGCGTTCAGATCGCCCACGACGTCATTCAATCGCGCCAGATCTATGTCCGAACGATTGCTCAGGAAGCACCGCGCAATCGCAACCGCGTAATCCTCGATGTCGTTGGACACCAGGTGCGAAGCCCAGCCTTTGAAGAGCCGCGAAACGACGCCGGAACCGGCGAAGGCGTCCAGCATGCGCAACTTGCGACCGCCGAGCCGTCGGGCAATCTCGTCGAGCGCGGATTCGATTGGCGCAAGCAGCGCCCGCTTGTTGCCGATGCAGGTGATGAGTTGCTCTGACAGGTAAGCAGGGTCTTCGCGACGCGACGCCGCCGACGTTTGTTCCCGGGCGACTTCAAGCGCCATGCGTTTACTTCTCGTCGATGCGTGTGCCGACCATTTGTCCGCAGACCACTTTGCGCATGTTGCCGGGCGTCATTAATCCGAAGACCACGATGGGCACGCCATGTTGCTGGCAAAGGTCCACGGCCGACACGTCCATCACCTTGAGGCGCTTGTCGATGACGTCGTTGTAGGTCAACTGCTCGAACCGCTTGGCGTCCGCCTGCTTCTTCGGGTCGGCGGTGTAGACGCCGTCCACGTTTGTGGCCTTCAGCAGAGCGTCGGCATGAATCTCCACCGAGGCCAGCGCCGCCGCCGTGTCGGTCGTCACAAACGGCCGCCCCGTGCCCGCGGCGAGGATCACCACGCGGCCTTTCTCCAAATGGCGAATGCACCTGCGGCGGATGAAGTTCTCGCAGGCGCTGTGAATGGCGATTGACGACTGCACCCGCGTCGGCTGGTTCAGTTCTTCGAGCATGTCCTGCAATGCGAGGGCGTTGATCACCGTGGCCAGCATGCCCATGTAATGGGCGGTGGCCTCCTGGATACGCAGGTCCGAGGCCATGCTGGCGCCGCGGAGGAAGTTGCCTCCGCCCACCACCACGGCCACCTGCACGCCGAGCTTGGCCACCGAGATCACTTCCTCTGCGATGCGGCGCAAGGCCGTGCCATCGATGCCAAAGCCGCCGGGCTTGCCCATGCCTTCGCCGGAGATTTTCAGCACCACGCGTTTGTAGCGGCAGCGCGTGGGGTCGATGCGGCGATCCTTGCGTTTGATTCGTGTCGGCATGCGTTCGATCCGTGAAGCACAATGACTATCGGTACACTCACTGCCAGGACATGCCGACGCAACCGCCATCGGCATGGCACCCAACAAAAAAGGCCGCTTTCGCGGCCTTTTTCAAAGCGTCAATCGATGCCGCCCACTTCGTACTTCAAGTACGACTTGAGCGTGTATCCATTCTCTTTCGCAAACGCCGCCACCGTCTTCTTGTCATCCATGACAAAGGGCTGCTCGGTCAGCACGCGCTCGCCATACCAGCGATCCATCTTGCCCGCCACGATCTTGTCGAGAATGTTGGCCGGCTTGCCCTTGGACTCTTCGGCCGCCTTGTCCTTGGCCTCGGCCACCAACTTCGCATCCACGTGCTCGCGGTTCAGACCCATGATGACCGGCGTGCTGGCGATGTGCATGCAGATGTTGCGGCCGCTATCACCGGGGTTCTGGTCGGCGGTGACGATGGTCGCCACCTTGCCGTTGTGATGCACGTAGGCCGCACCCGGGCCCTCGAGCCGCGCCAAACGGCGAATGCTGATGTTCTCCTTGATGATGCCGAACGCATCGACCATCCGATCGTTGACCGTGCGGCCGTCGGGCATCTTGGTGGTCTTGAACTTCTCGACGTCGGTCACGCCGGTGCGGGCGCACTGGGCGGCCATTTCGTCGGCCAGCTTCTTGAACTGATCGTTGGTGGCCACGAAGTCGGTCTCGCAGCGCATCTCGGCCATGGCCGCGGCCTTGTCGTCGGCATACACACCGATGCGACCGTTGCCTGCCTCCTTGTCAGCCCGCTCGGTCATCTTGTCGGCAAACCGCTTGCGCAGCAGCTCAAGGGCGGTCTTCTCGTCGCCGGCGGCCTCAACCAGGGCCTTCTTCACGTCCATCATCGCCAGGCCGGTTTTCTCTCGAAGGGCCTGGACCTGTTTTGCGGAAATCTCAGCCATTTCTAGACAGTCTCCGAAGGAAAAAGAGTTAAACGATATTGACTATCGCAATCGTAATCGCGCTTGCGGAATGTAGCATGAAAACGGGGTTTCGGCCAGTGGGCACTTCCACACCCTGCCTAGCCAACTAATTCGAAATGGCGGCGGAAAACCGTGGAAACTCAGGCTGGAATTACGGAATCACCAGCTTGCCCGTCGCGCGTGTGGTCACGATTTCGTTGATCGTGTCATCGAGGATGACGAACACGTTGTAACTGCCCGCGGGAATCGTTGCGCCGTTTTCGTCGATGCCGGTGAAGGCGAAGGTGCCGTTGTTGCCGTCGGCGGAGAGATCCTGATTAGACGCCAGTATGAACTCGTCGCCCTCCTGGTGATTGAAATCAAGATCGAGACCGAGGCGCAGCTTGGCCGTCGTGGCGGTGTTGCCGTTGTCGGTCCAGGTGATGTTCAGCGGGCCGGGGGCGACGAAGTTGACATCCGCCGCGCCGGGGTTGGTGAAGGTCACCGAAGGCACGGTCAGCGTCGTCGTCACGGTGAATTGCCCGTTCGACTCGTCGGTGGCGGTCTGCCCGTCGGGCGCGGAGATGGTCGCGATGATGGTGTAGTTGCCGACGCGCACGCCGACCGGATCCCAACTGAACTGGTCGTCAGCGCCGTCGGCGAGGGCATCCTTGTTGGTCACCAGCACGATGGCCGCGCCGATGTCTTCATCTACCACGTTGCGCTTCTGGGCCGTCACGTTCACCATCGTGCCGCCGATCTGGGCAATGTCGGCCCAGCGAATCGCGCCGGGCACGCCGGCGGAGATATTCAGGTTGGTGTTCGGCGCCGCGGCCGAGATGGCCGGCGTCGGCGTCGGCGAACCCGAAGGTGTCAGACCGATGATGGCCTGAATCGCCGGAATCGAACAGCCTGAAGCAAGCGGCGCCACCGCCAGCACGACGAGCATGGAATATCTGCGAATGTCGACCATGATGTTCGGCACGCAATGACCTCTGTCTGACGCCCCGCCGCGAGAGGTTCTTGCGGAGCATCGTCGGATTCTTTCAGCCTGCAGGCCGCAGGACAACAAACAAATCAACCGCCTATCCGGGATTCATCGACTCGCCCCGCGGTGCGTATCAATAATGCGGGCCGAAAATGGACTGCTCCGCCAATTCAATACGCTTGCGTTTACGCACTCCCAAAATAGATAGGGTCGTCGTCCGGTAATGGCTTGCCCACTGCACATTGAATGGCAATGCCGACAAACGCGCAAAATCTGCGGGCCGGCGCCCGGCATTCGCAAGTCTGCTCTTCTGGGCCTGCGCTTTTCGTTCACCCCGCCGCGAGCCGATCTATCATCGGTTGACCTCGTATCGAAACGCCCTGACGGAAGGAACTCACCCTGATGGTCCGGATCGCTTGCCGTTTCCGCCCGTTTGTACTGGTGGCACTGGTCGCGTCGATGAGTTCCTGCACGGCGACCTCGCTGCTGAACATTACCGCGCCGACCAGCACGTTTCTTCCACCGAGCGGCATACCCTCGCCGCGGGCGCTGCGACTGACCTTCATCAACAACACGCCGTTCCGCGCCATCTTCACCTTTGGCTCCTACGACCCGCTGGACAAGAACACCTCGCCCACCGGGTTTGGACAACTGCGCCTCGAAAGCGGTGCGACCAGTCCGTTGCAGACGCAACCGTGTCGCAAAAGCTTCTCGGTTGGCGGCGAGGAGCTGATCCGCCTGATCGACGATCGCAATCTGACCGTGAACGATCCGCGGGCGCTGATCGACGGCGTGAACTTCTCAGCGGCGCCCCTGGGCGATCCGCTCGAGGCCGAGCCGACCGAGGGCACCGCGCTGGGGCGCATCGATCGCGCCGGTGTCGACTTCAATTGCGAAAGCGTGCTGATCTACACCTTTGAACAGGACGCGACCTCGCCCGGCGGCTTCCGCATCGACCTGCAAGTTCTGCCGCCTTAAGAATCGTCCGCGCAGTTCATTCGCATTTCGCAATCAAAGAGAATTATCTCGAACTCCATGAACCACCGCGCACGCTGCGCCGTAGTGGCTGCTGCGTCGTCGGAATTCACGTCACCCTGCATGAAAGGAGTCATGCCATGATGCTGTTCAGCCCGTTCATCACCTTCGCCCTGGCGGTCGGTCCGGTGCCCGGTTCACCGAATCTTCCCAACGTCGATTTCGCCGCGGTTTTCAAGCAATACGATGGGTGTTTTGTATTGCGCGAAGTCGGCCGCGACTGGTCGCTGCGCTACCGCGAGGAGCGCTGCGCCAAGCGACTGGGGCCCTGCTCGACATTCAAGATCTTCACCGCCCTGGCAGGCCTTCAGACCGGCGCTCTAACTGACGAGAATACGCTTCTCAAGTGGGACCGCTCTCCACAGCAATTCAAACACTCCGAGAAGGACCACACCCTGGACAGCGCCATGCGCGACTCGGTCAACTGGTTTTTCAAGGTCGTCGCCACCCAGGTTGGTTCGGACCAGATGGCCCGCTTTGTCAAAGAGGCGGCTTATGGCAATCAGGATGCATCCAGCCCCCTCAACGACGCGGCGCTGAACGACTCGATGAAAATATCCGCCAACGAGCAGGTCGCCTTTCTCGAGGGTCTCTACGCCGACAAACTTCCATTCGACAAGCGTCATCAGGCCCTCGTTCGGAAAATACTCGTGCGCGACCGCGGCGATGGCTGGACTTTCAGCGGCAAGACCGGAACGGCACAGAATGAAACGCTGGGCTGGTTCGTCGGACACGTGCACGCCCACGGCCGCGACTTTGTGTTCGCCACGAACATCGAAGGCTCAAATGGTTCGTCCGGCCGCGTCGCCCAGCGATTGACCCGCCGCATCCTCGCGGATCTGAACATCATTCCGGCGGAGACCACGACGGCGGCGAAGTGATTACGCCTTGTCTAACTTGTATGGAGTACCTGCTTACGCGCTGGCGTGGTAATTGAGCATGCTGGCCAGTCGATCCGCGAGCCGCGGGCGGTGCTGGTGCAGCGTGGTCAGCAAGGTGCGCTGCACATCGGGGCTGCGGCGGGCTGGGGCGTGAAAGACGAACGTCTCGAATCTGTGAAATGCGACAGTCTTAAGACTGAAGGGGCCGCGCGGCAGGTACGTCCACGGAGCGATTTCGTCGGTGAATCGTGCCCGCCACAGGGCGTGCGCGGACGGCCGGCAGACCAGCCCCTTGTTGAAGCCGATGGCCAGCGGGGCGAATCGACCAGGGTGTTCGTGCATGAACCTGAAGAATCCTTCGGCCACGCCGGGCCAGGCGAAGTTGTGAAAATCATCGAGGACCACGATGCCGTCGTCGAGCAACGCCCGATCAGCCACCGCGAGGTCGGCATGCACGTCGGCGGCTTCGTGCCCGCCATCGATGTGCACGATTCGGCTGCGCGTGCCCGTGTCGTCAACAGTCAGCGCGGCCGAAGAACCGCGAAAGATCCGAATGCGATCCGCGAATCCGTCAGGCGCGAATCGGCTCATATTTTCCACAAATGTCGGGAGGAAGCCGCGGGTCGCGCCGCATGCAGGCGGCGCGCCCGCGTTATTTACAATCGTCGGCCGCTCAAGCGAAACGGCCACCAAACCAAACAGGTCGCAGACGCCGAGCTGCTCGCCCTCGCGCAAAAGCGAAGCAAGCAGCGCGGCGCTGCGACCGTGGTAAGTTCCGATTTCAAAAATGTCGCCGCGCTGTCCGGCGAGACCCTGGCGATGATCGATCCAGGCGATCAGATAGGCAGCCGCAGGCCAGAACCAGCCTTCCATGGCCGGCATCTGGCGGACGTAACGATCGACCTCGACGGGAGTCATTCACTCATATCGGCGGCCGGCGCGATCAATCATCATCGCGGTCGCGATCGTCGTCGTCGCGGTCATCATTGTTGTTCGCTTCCGGCTGCATGGTGCCCGGCTCGTCCTCGTCGTAGCGCTGCGGCTCAATCACCGGCGGAGCCGAGTTCTGCGGGCCGGTGTGGTCAGGGTGACGGCCACATCGTGGGCAAACACTCTTCGCGTATGTGATGGGACCGTATCCGCAATTGACGCAGTTGCGACCGGCATGCTGCTGCGGTGGCGGGGGCGGAGGATAGTTCGTCGGCGGCGGGCTGTACGGCCGGCCAGAGGGTGGCGGCGGCGGCATCGGGGTGATGGGCCGAACTTCCGTGAAGCCCCCGCCGATCGGGCCGCGGCCCAGGTGCGCGGCAAGCCGATCGCGAGCCTCAAGGTACTGCGGCAACTCGTCGTCGTCGATGTCCTTGCTGGTGGTCGCCATCCGATAGAGATCCAGAGCGCGGGGCAGGTCGCCCATCAACTCGGCCATGACGCCCATGGCGAACGGATACTCGGCGTCGTCGCGCTCGTCCTGGTGAGCGTCTTCGAAGGCGTCATAAGCCCGACGATAATCTCTTTGCCGGTAATAGCGAAGCCCGCGCTCATAGTCCTTGCCGCTGCCCTCCAGCAGATAAGTCACCTCCACGCGGGTCGGGGCGATCTGATTCACGAATTCCTGTGCGGCGCGCTCGACCAACTCGCCAATGAAGTAATCGATCGGATTGAGTTCCTGGTCGGGCAGATATCGACCAAAGGCGAAATTGGGCGGACGGTTATCGCGCCGCTGCATGGCGGGTGGCGTGTATTGTGCGATCGGCTGGCCATTGGAGGAATCCAGGAGTGCAAATGTGCACTTCACCGACAGCGCTCGATTGACCTCTTCTATTTCGCTGCCCGACAGGTTCAAAGTCCGGCGGCCACTGCGACGCGAGCCGCGGTAATACGCTCGATCTCGATCCCAGTCGCCGTCGCGCTGGTAGCGCGGCTCATAGCGACCCTTGTTCGGACTACCGCCCACGCCGCCGAGGATCCGATCCCAGTTGATGCGGCGGCGTCCTTGCATGTCGTTGATCGTGATTTCAATATCGCCGACCACCAGCGCGTTTACGTTGAGCGCGCCGCCGAGTCGGTTGGCTGCCTCGGGACGGAGCAGCCCGGCCGAGCCGCCATCGTTGCCTTGATTGAAGTACACCTGCCGCGTCTGCGACCGCTGGACTATGACCAGCGCGCTGCCATCGACGCCGGAGGCACGGAGCATGGCCTCGGTCAGATCCGCCCCGATGGCCGACCATTTCAAGGCGCGCAAGTCGGCAGCCATCGGTTCATTGCTGATGGCCCCGAAGTCGACGACGGTGGCCGTCCGAATGCCCGGCGGTAGCGCCTGCTTGCTCGGGATGACATACGAAATGGTGACGTTTTCGCGATCCTTCGCGGCGGCGATCGGCACGCCGGCTGACATCACGACGCACAGTGCGATCCATTGCTTCAACAGCTTCTGCCCATTCATCATTGAATCTCCTTGCGAGGCCCTTGGTTGGCCATGAGACGGTTCGCTGCCCGCGCCGGCAACGCAGGGCATGATAGCCAATGATGGCATTCAGGACCCGCACGGTGCCCAAATACTGCTAAAGGTCTTTGGAATTGGGTGGCATGGCTGATGAATGACGCTTGGCGAACGCCGATCGTGCGGCCAGAATCGCGGCAACTCCGCTCCCTCGCCCATGAGGGAGAGGGTTGGGGTGAGGGTGCATGTGGGGAGTGCCATGAACGAAACGCGTGTCGATGCCCAAGTTGCCGATGCGCTGGCGCGCGACTTGCATGGCGCCATTCGCGGCGACGTGCGTTTCGACAAGCTGACCCGCACAATCTACTCGACCGACGCGAGCCTTTACGAAATCCACCCCGCGGGCGTGGTGATGCCGCGCGATGCTGATGACGTCGTCGCAACCGTCAACCTGTGCCGCAAGCATGGCGTCCCGATCGTGGCTCGCGGCGCCGGAACCGGCATCGCCGGCGGCGCGCTCGGATGGGGCGTGCAACTCGACTTCTCCCGGTACATGCATGCCATCGGTGCGATCGACGCGACTTCGCGGACGGTGATCGTCGAACCCGGGGTCGTGCTCGACGATCTCAACGCCGTCGCCGGGAAGCTCGGTCTTTCCTTTCCCGCCGATGTCGCCACGGCCAGCCGCGCTACCATCGGCGGCATGATCGCCAATAACTCATGCGGGGCGCATTCGGTCTATTACGGCCGCACCGTGGATTACGTCGAATCGCTGACGGTGGTGCTGGCCGATGGGAGCGTGTCCACGTGGAGGCAGTTGCCGTATCGGGATCTGCCGGCGAGCAAAACTGAGGGACAGAGGGACAAAGGGACAGAGGGACAAAGTTCGGAGAATGCGACTTCATCGCAGCGGTGCATAGAGGCGGCGCTGGATCGGATTCGACAGACGTATCATTCCGACGTGCTCGAACGTTACCCCCGTGTGCTGCGGCGCAATGGCGGGTATGCCCTTGATCGCCTCTGCATGTCGGACGCCGTCAATCCCGCAACCCTCCTCTGCGGAAGCGAGGGCACGCTGGGCCTGGTGGTCAGCGCTACACTTCGCCTCGTGCATGCACCGAAGCACCGAGCACTCGCCGTGCTGCAGTTCGACAGCGTGCTCGACGCAGTTGGCGCGACGCCGCAATTGCTCGAACATCGCCCCGCCGCCGTCGAGCTCGTCGATGATCTCATACTGCGACCGGGCATTCCGCTCGTTTCGTCTGCCGTCAGCCGTCAGCTCTTTGACGCCTGTCCCAAGGCCATTCTGGTATGCGAACTGTACGACGATGAGGCCGACTCGCTCCGCGCCCGCATGACGGCGCTCGAAAATGACGTTCGTCAATCACGCCTGGCACGTGAGACCCGCATCGTTTTCGATCCCACGGTCCAGCTTGCCGTGTGGATGATCCGCAACAAGGGCTTCGGCCTGCTGATGTCCAAGCCCGGAGATCGCCATCCGCACGAGTTCATCGAGGACGCCGCGGTCGATCCGGCCCGGCTGCGCGATTACATCGCCGATCTCGGTGCGATACTTCGAGACGAGGGTGTGCATGACGTGGCTTATTACGCCCACGCCAGTGTCGGTGTGATTCACGTGCGCCCAACGCTCAATCTCAAGCGCACCGACGACGTGGCCAGGATGCGCCGCATCGCCGACAAGACCGTCGATCTCGTCATGAAGTACGGCGGCGCGATGACTGGTGAGCATGGCGACGGCATCGTGCGCTCAGAATGGCTCGAGCGGCTCTACGGCCCGCGGATCGTGCAGGCCTTCCGCGAAGTGAAGCGCGCCTTCGACCCGGACAATTTGTTCAACCCGCGCAAGATCGTCGATCCATTGCCGATGGATGAGCGGATTCGCTACGCCTCGCATCCGCGCACCGTCAAACTCGACACCTATTTCGATTATTCGGCGCACGGCTCAATGCAGGGTTTGGCCAATATGTGCAGCGGCGTGGGCCAATGCCGTCAGAAGCTGGTGGGCACGATGTGTCCGTCGTACATGGCCACTCTGGATGAGAAGCACACCACGCGGGCGCGGGCGCTGGCCTTGCGTTCCGCGCTGACGCAGGGAGGATTGCTGAACGGGCTGGACGATCCGGCGCTCGACGAGGTGATGGACCTGTGCCTGTCGTGCAAGGCGTGCAAGACGGAATGTCCGACGGGCGTCGATATGGCCAGGATGAAGTCGGAGTGGCTGGCGCATCGCAATGCGGCGCACGGCGTTTCGATGTCGGCGCGATTTCTCGCCGCCGCCCCACAACTGGCAGCGCTGGGGTCCGCGTTCCCGCGCATTTCAAACTGGTTGATTCAATCGCCGCTCGGACGAGGAATGATGGAGCGACTCTTCGGCGTCGATCGACGCGTCGCACCACCCGCGTTCGCGCAGCAGACCTTTCGCCAGTGGTTCGACACCCGCGGGGGTGCCATGCCGACGGCCGTTGCGTCGGCATGCAGGCCGCTCGGAACCGTGGTCTACTTTGCGGACACCTGGACGAATTACTACTGGCCGCAAGTCGGCATCGCAGCAGTCAGGCTTCTGGAGGCGGCCGGATATGAAGTTGTGGCCCCGCAACTGGCCTGTTGCGGCCGCCCCGCGATCAGCAAGGGCATGCTCGATCTCGCCGTGGCCAACGCGAAAGCCAACGTCGAAGCACTGTTGCCCTATGTCGACGCCGGCGCCTGGATCGTCGGCAGCGAACCGAGCTGCATTTTGACATTCATCGACGAGGTGCCGCACTTCGTTCGAACGGAATCTGCCAAACGCATCGCGACGCGCGTACGAACCGTGGAGCAACTACTCGCACAAACCCTCGAAGCTGACCCGACGGCCCTGCCGTGGAATTTGTCGGTATCGCCCCAGAAGGTCTTATTGCATGGCCACTGCCACCAGAAGGCCCTCATCGGCACGGCCGACGCCTTGCGCCTTCTCTGCGCCATCCCCCACTGCGAGGCCGCCGAGATCAACTCCGGCTGCTGCGGCATGGCCGGCTCCTTCGGACACGAACACGAGCATTACGACGTGTCCGCCGCCATCGGCGAACTGCGTCTGTTCCCGATGGTGCGAAATCGAGGCAATGCCACAATCGCCGTTAGCGGGTTCTCCTGCCGCGAGCAGGTTGCCCATCATGCGAACGCCGCCGCACGCCATGTTCTCGAGATCGCGGCACAGGCCATTACCTGAGGCTGGGGCCCGTGCCCAGCGTGCCTGTCCGCGCCGAATTCGACCAGAGCCAGGATTCCCCGCCCAACAAGACTGCCGTATCCAATACGCCGATTTTCTCGTTCTTGCCGCCTCTTTTCACCTTTATTTTTTTGTTATCCAGGCGCGTGTAAGGACGGCGTGTAATTACGCTTCAAAGAATGACCGGCGTCCATCTGAACCTCAGGCCGTCCGTAAGGCGACTGATCGGTTGAATGGAGCATCCCTGGGAGCGACGGCGGGTTGCGTGAATCAACGTCCGTGAATACTCCCTGATCCAACGCCAAGAACAAGGAACAGTGAATATGAATCCGAGTTTCATCGTCGCACCCCGCTCCAACGCCCGGCCATTCCTCCTATTGATGATGAACCTGTCCCTGTTCGCGGGTTGCGATGTGTTCCCCCAGCCCGTCGCTCCCTCGATTATTCGTTTCGTCGGGCAAGGCGCCGCGGGCGCAAACAACGGGTTGAGCTGGACGGACGCCTATACCGACCTGCAGAGCGCGCTCACCGAAGCACGAACACCCAATAGTGTCGTAAAGGAAATCTGGGTTTCGCAAGGCACCTACAAACCGCACGCGACGGACCGGACCGTCCGTTTCGAACTGGTGAGCGGCGTGGCCCTCTATGGCGGATTCACCGGCGTCGAGACGCAGCGCGCCCAGCGGAACAACGTCACCAATCGAGCCACGCTCTCAGGCGATCTCAGCAGCAACGATGGTCCGAACCTGGCCAACCGCAGCGACAATTCTCAAATCGTCGTCTCGATTGTGTCCGGCACGAGCGCCACGATCATCGACGGGTTCACGATTCAGTCGGGAACGTCGGATTTCGGCGCGGCGGGAATGCTGGTCAACGGAGGCAACCCCGTCATCAACGCATGTGGCTTTCAGGACAATGCGGCGACCAGCCCATCCAGCACGGGCGGCGCCATGATGATCAGTCCCAACACCACACCGACCATCACCGGCTGCACGTTCACGTCCAATTCCGCACAAAACGGCGGCGCGGTCTGGTGCCAGGGGACCAACGTCACGTTTTCGACTTGTAAGTTCTCCAAAAACACCGCCAATCGCGCTGCGGCCATGTATCTGTCAAATTCCACCGCCACACTCACAGACTGCACCTTTGAGGAAAACATCGGGAACCAAACCGGCGCGATCGAGAGTGTCGATGGGCTTCAGGTCATCCGCTGCAAATTCACCAGCAACCGCGCCAACAACGGAACGGGCGGCGCCTTCGCCGGCAGCAAAGACATGCGGGTGATCAACAGCACCTTTACCTCGAACTTTTCCAAGTTCCTGGGCGGGGCGATCGACAACCGTTCGGACAACGTGACCTTTGCCGGCTGCCTCTTCACTGGCAATATCTCGGATTCCGGCAATGGCGGAGGTATTTATACCCAGGGCAAAATGATGAAGATCATCAATTGCACCTTCGCCAACAACCGGTCCTTCGGCGGCGGCGGCGGCGTGCAGGCCGCGACGGCCCCGGATACCACGCTGACCAACTGCATTCTCTGGGGCAATACCTCGTCCTCACAGACGCAGCCTACCGTTGAGGAAAGACAATTGGATACCAATGCACAGGTTGAAGTCCCGATCATGAACAACTGCTGCGTGGAGGGCCTCAGCGGTCTCTACGGCGGCACGGGCAACATCGGGACGAACCCCGTTTTTGTGTCCGGCGGATTCGCACTCTCTTCCAATTCACCCTGTATCAATGCGGGCAGCAATTCCGCCGTCCCCTTCGACCTGAGTGAAGACGTCGATGGCGGCCCCCGCCTGTTGGGCACGCCGCCAGTGGTGGACATGGGCGCGTTTGAGTTTTGAGTGATGCCTTGGATTGAGCACGACTTCAGTCAACGGGTTAGACATGTCATCGTCAGGAGCAGAAAACGAAACTCTCGGTAATCACGGGAACGGCCTGCCGCGAGGAAATCGCGCACCATTCCGGTGCAGTACCTTCTCATAGGCACGAGATCGCCGCGGCAGCCCTTTCATATTAGGCAGTTTGTATATCAAAGTTTCGAGCCTGCACGATCCGCATATGCTCCATAGATGATCCGCGAAAAATGCTCATCGAACACTGTCTTGGTTCCATTCCACCGCGAGC
Source organism: uncultured Planctomycetaceae bacterium (assembly GCA_964464105.1). Taxonomy (GTDB): domain Bacteria; phylum Planctomycetota; class Phycisphaerae; order UBA1845; family UTPLA1; genus CAYXEY01. Next base: position 832 of record CAYXEY010000038.1, on the reverse strand, counting down.
GACGGCCGATTAGATAGATTGGCTTGCCAGTTTGATCCACCAGGCCTTTTTCACCTTCCCTAATCTCTTCCAATTTCGCACCCCACGCGACAATAACATCCTCAAGATGGAAAAGCTCGTGCGTTTGTGTATTGAATGCCCCAGGACGGCCCGGCACTTCCTGAATCTGCCCCGCCGCGATCAACTCGTCCATTCCAGTTGGCATTCGGCCTTCACGGTCAATGAACTGGCAAAGTTCAAGGGTGAGATTTGCGGTGCACTGGCTTGTAAGCTGGAGTCGCGGAACCTCCACCATCCAGACCCAAAGAAGCGCCCCGATCCCAGCACTCCCAAGCAACAGAATGGTGAACAGGATCGGACGCCTGCGGAACATCTTCATATTGGCCCTTACCGATGTTTCTCAGCTGCATTCTCGGCTAAAGCGAGGTTTTCAAATACACCCCCGCCCCCCGCTGCCCGATGATCGGACAACGGTGTGTTCTCCCCGCAATTCGGCTGCACTTGCAACCGACCTGCGCCGCCGCACGGATGCGACGAATGACATACCGCTGGTCGCACAGCCAGGGACGGTACCCATGCCTTCGCAGACCCTCGAACGACGCCGCGATCCACGAACCAATGCATCCGTCGCGATTCGACTCTTCTATCACGACACACCGTTTCACAACGACAGCGGCAACCTGACGCCGGCCCACCTGGTGGATCTTTCCTCCAGCGGCGCGGGACTGGTGACCTCGAACAAGAACTCGCCCGCGATCGGTCAATACATCGATCTTATCTTCGAGAAGGACGCCGGCGTCGCATTGCCCTCGAAGCAGATCCGCCGGCAGAC
>CAYXEY010000037.1:0-17981 GCA_964464105.1 uncultured Planctomycetaceae bacterium | reverse complement strand
GGTAGGAAAGCGTTTGGTCGTACAACTGCGTAAATAATTCCTGACTGGGTGCAGCAATGCCCCAGAACACCGTGGCTGCAATGCTATGTGTAGCCGCCGCTGTGCCGAACCCGGCGCGGACAAGATTATCGAGAGTCGTGGAAGACGTCCCGCGCGTCACCCCCGCGTACTGAATCCACTCGCCATCAATCTTTGCCCACCCCGTTTCCGCTGCATCTATGACAGTCCCTACCGTCGCAGACGTGTCCGCAGACGCAAGGCTAACCGAGAGCGCTGGATCAGTTGTCGGCGCGGGGGAGTTGCGTGTGCGATAAAGAATGCGCCCATCCCCGTCGGGAGGTGAGTCCACGTGAAGCGTGCGCCCGCCGTTCGCGTTCGCGTGCACAGTAAAGCGATTGACGTTTGACCAAGTGACGACATCATCGGCGTCTCCTGCGTGCTTTGCCTGCGGGCGAATGGCGTAGCGCACATAATCAGGTAGTTCATACTCGTACTGATTCGTACTCCACCCGCCGGGGAGCGTGTAGACCGCTTCGACAGATACACGCCCGTTCCAGCCCTCTACTGCGCGACTCAGCGCCCGCCGCGTTTCCGCCGCCGTCCAGCGCACCGGCGTTGTGTCGCGCGCAAGATTCTGAATCGCCGTCACCATTTCCGCATAGGTGCGCAGGTGCATAGCACTCCCCGTTGTCACGCAAGGTGGCGGCGCAATCCGCGCCGCAGAAGTTCCAGCGGGTTCGTCGAGGAAGACGGCTTTGGCTCCGCATAGGCCATGACGTCGGCGAGCGAACGTCCCGTACCACTGTTGTAGAGCCAGTCGATATCATCCTGACTCAACTCAGAGTCCCAGATGATCCACTCGTCGGCGCGCACGCCTGCGCTGTCCGAGTAGACGCTCCACGATTGTGTAGCCGCTCCCGCCCAATGAGCATCGCTTGCCGAACGCACAATCGCGCCGCCGTTGAGCGATACATAGAGTTTGTTGTCGCTCCCGATGCCAGTCACGACCAGATTCCACGCGCCAGTTGTAACGCTGCCCCCCGCAATCGCAGATGTCCAATACTCGCCGGGCCAGCCATCATAGACGGTGAGCGTGCCCGCTGCGACAGCGGCGTAGAGTCGCGGCTGCGAGCCTGCGCTCTCATCGCCGCAGTAGGTAAATACGGCGCTATCTGCTGGCACATAGAGCCACACCGCTAGCGTATATGGCACGTAAACCGCTGGGAAGCCCTGCCCGTAGGCGTCCAGTTCCGTCACCGTATCGGCGGCGTAGTCGCCGAACTTGGCAGACGCCGTGTAGTCTTCGGGCACGCCTACCAGATCGTACGCTCCGACGTCGTCTGTGCCGTCCAGCGCTTCAAATGTGTAACCCGCGATTGGATCGTACATTTGTTCTATACCACAGCGTTTGCTATGACTGTGACAGTCCCACCGACGCGGGTAAGAGGGCAGCGGAAAGCGGTCAGGCCCAGAACAGTAACTTGATAGAGTCCGGCGGCTGTCGCCGATGTCACTATGCTCCCTGAACTCATATCTTTCGCATGTACACCGCTCCAGTTCGTACCGTCAAGTGTGCCCTCGAAAGTAACCGTATCCCCGGTAATGCCAAGAATCTGGACTACCACAACTGTGTATGCACCTTCCGCCGCGGACAAACAGGAAACAGTTTCTCCATTCGCGGACGCAGTCGCGCCAACATGCAAGAAGGGCGCGGTCTTATACGCGCCGCCCTGTGTAAGCATTGTTCCTCCGAAGCGTGAGCAAGGGAGGGGCTGCGCCCCTCCCGCGCCTAGATGTAGTAGAAGATTTTCACCGTCAGCGCACCGGCACTGATGTTCGTGAAGTCGCTGCCCCCCGTCACTGTCACTGTCACCGTGGCCGCCGCCGTGTGAATAGCAGTGCCGCTCGGCGCACCGAGGTCAATCGCGTTGGCATTTGCGAAGACGCTTGGAGTCGCCGTGTTGTAGCGGTCTACATCCGTACCGTCGCCGACTACGATTACGGCTGAAGTGTTTCCGGTGAAGCCGGTCACGTTTTGCAGGTAGCACCGATGCACCCACGCACCTTGTGGAATCTGCGTGGAGAGCGTCTTCGTACCAGCTGCAGCCCCTCCATCCGTAAAGCCGGAACGCGTCAGCCTTTCGGTAATGATGCCGACGCCTGTCCAGTCGTCATCTATGCCGTCATTCTTGACCTTCGTCCATACCTGCCCGTGTGTCGTGGATACACTGCGCGTGTACTGGCTGCCAACTGGTGCACTGAGCCACGGTGCGGAGTCACCATCCGGCGCTACCGATCCCCAGAACACAGCTGGCCCCGTACCTAGCAGCGGATGCTCGTTGGGCGTTACTTGGTCGTAGGACGGGATATTAAATGGCATATTCGCCACCCCCTTACGCTACCGTGCTGAAGCCGCTGATCTTGGCGTGCGCCTTCTCATTCGTCAGGCAGAAGGTGTACTCGCCAAGCACAGACTTCAGATCGTAGTCTCCGATCGACGCGCGATCATAGACTGCAAAGGGCCGCATTGTGCACCACCCCATCTTGGCCTTCTCGATGATGTAGAGCGTGTCGGTGGGACACCAGCGCCAGTACGCGACTTCCATATCCCCGAAGTCGGTTTGCACTTCTGTAATCCGCGACCCACCGCGGGTTTCGCTGCGCGTGGTGGTGATGTACTTCTCGTAGAAGATGCTGATCTTACGGCGCGCCCACGCCGGGCAGACGATGGTATCGGGCGCGCCGCCAGCCTCAAAGCACGCTTGGAAAGCGTTCTCGATGTGTGTCCGCGTCAGCACCGCACCAGACAAGGCGTACAGGTTTGTGGTCACAAACTCATCGAAGCCGCCCATTGCGCGCGCCGTCGAAGTAGTGCCCGCCGCACGCCTGCCACGTGCGAAGGTTTGCTCAAGCAAGATCGGGAGTTTGCCTGCTTTCCCGCCTCCACCCATCAGTTTTTCGAGGTGTCGCGTCATTGTGTCGGTGTCATCCCACTTCGGGTCTTCCTTCTCGGAACCCGAAACACGAATGGCTTCCTCGAGAATCTGCGAGTGATTGTAAGGGCGCGTGATCGTAGTTGTGTGCCCTGTTACGCTGTCTGCGCCTTCCAGCGCCGCGTGCGTGACGAGTTCCATTGTCAAAGCGTCTGCATGAGACGCCGCAGTTGTGCCGCCGAAGCCGCGCGTGATCGTCAGCGTATCGGTAGACACCGAACTAACTCGGATGAGTTCCGACTCGATCGAGATCACGTCGCCGGTCTTGAAGTAGGAACCCGTGCCGGTAGCCACGGTGACTGTGGTATCACCGGCGCTGATGCCGCCGCTATCGTTCATTGTCGTTGCGCGCGGTGACATCGTATCTTCAAGCCACTCAACCTTAGTGCCGACTTCACGCAGTCCGAACTTGGACGTGTTGTCAGTGCCCAAAAGTTTGAGCAGCGGAGCCTCCTGCCAGTCGATCATCTGGATCGCGTCTGCGACGACGATCTTCTTCAGGTTTGTATCTGTGTAGGTAGTCCGCGTACCAGTAGCCATCTTTCACTCCTACTCGGAAAACAACTCCTTGTAGAACGAACGCGTGTCCTTGTCTGCAATCGCTCTGCGCAGAGTAGTCTGCTTGTCAGTTGTAGAACCCATACCGAGATCGGGCCTGTTCGCCTCGATGCGCTGTGCGAGTTCAGCCGCCCTTGCGTTGGCAAGGGCTTCTGTCTGCGTCATCATTCCAGCGATAGCGATCTCGTAGGCTTCCTTCGGCGTAGCAGCGCCTTGCAATTGCTCGATGGGAACGCCGGTCTTCTGGCTTAACTCGTTGAGCGTTTGCCATCGCTGCCACTCTAACTGCTGCCTCTCGTTCTGCTCCAGCAACTGTTCGTAACTCTGCTGGTACTGTTGAGAGGTGTAGTTCGCCTTTTCGAGATCATCCATCTGCGCCATGCGCGCAGCGTGTAATTCCTGCTGCGTCTCCTGCGAGCGTCGTTGCATTTCCGCAATTTGGCGATTCATCTGCGCCTGGTAGTTGCGGAACTCTGGAATCTCAAAAAGGTTTACCCGTTCCGACTGTGACTGTTGAGGCTGTGCTGCGGCTTCCTGTACGCTTGTCTCCCGAACTTGTTCGCCACTGTCGTGCGAAGGCGCGGGGGAGGCGCTGGATTCCTGCATGTTGCTTGTCAACTCGTCCATGTGTCTCCTGTACTCCCTGCGGAGTCAATGTGCTAGCGCCACATCCGCAATTGTTTGATCGGGATATCGCTCAATTGCCACGGCGCTGCATTCCTTCTCTCATATCGTCGCGAACGTGTTGTTCGTTTCCCCGGCGTCCATACCTGAAAGTCTGTGGAAGGACTCATGGCGTAAGGCAGTTCGCCGCCTCCATCTCCCCACGACCACGCCCCGCCGCTCCATCCTCCACCGCCGCCGCGTGAACCAATCTGGAACGAGCCATAAGCGCGGTGACCGAGTGAATCGTAACCCTCTCCACTCCCGCGCCTCGCTTGCCTGCTTCCCCCCCGCGCCTCGTAGATTCCGATCTCTTCCAGATAATCCCAATAGGCGAGCAGTTCAGGATGCGCCTTGAGGAAGTCCTTGCGTTCCTGACTTCCCTTTGGCAATGCGCCATATTCGCGTGCAAGTGTATCTATGTCCTCGCCGAAAAGACCTTGCGCCTCTTCCCGCTGTTCCGGCGTCATGCGTTCCCATACACTCAAGGATGCGCCCGCGCCCGCGCCCGCGCCCGCGCCCGCGCCCGCGCCCGCGCCCGCGCCCACCCCCGTGTTATCCGACGGGAATACGCCGATCTCTTCCAGATAATCCCAGTAGTCTATCAACTGCGGATGCGCCTTGAGGAAGTCCTTGCGTTCCTGACTTCCCTTTGGCAGGTCGCTGTACTGCCCGGCGAGGTCTACAATATCCGGCCCGAAGCGACGCATGGCTTCCGCGTCCTGTGCGTCCCTCTCCGCACGCTCCGCCGCAGCCAATTCGTTGAGTTTGACGACGCCCGGCGGTCTTCCGGCCTCGTATTCTGCGATCACTTCCTGCGCCTTCTCCGCTGCGTCAGCGCCGGTGAAGGTCGTCACGGCGCGCCCGTTGACATACTGAGAGAGCGTGTTTGCGTCTCCCAATTGCTGCGCAAGATTGCTTTCGTACCGTTGTCGCCATGCAGCGGAAGCCTCCCGATAGGCTTCCCATTCCTCTCTGGGCGCGTCATCCTGCGGGCGTTGCGGATGCTCTCCGGCTGCTTCTGTCGCACGGTATCTCGCCGTCGCATAGGCGGCCTCGTCCACTTCCTGCTGATTATGATTCCTGTATGCGCCGGGGAATGAAGGCTTCTCGCGCAAGGTGCTCGCGTATCTGGCTTCAATTGCGTCCCTCACGGCGTAGTATTCATCGGCAAGAACGTCCAGACCCGCACGGATATCCTTCGTCGCTTCCCCCCTGTGTGCATTCCAGTAATCGTCGGTCGCTTGCCGATAGCGCGCTTCTGCGGCGTCAAGTTCCGTTTCCATCTGGCCGCGCGCGGCTTGCACACCGGGCCTCTGCGGGGAGTACTCCGAGGGCAATCCTGCCGTGCTGGACGGGTACATGCCGGAATAGGTTGCGCCGCGGATTCCTGCAAAGTTTGTCCGTTCGTCGAACTCGTTTACTGCTGCCTGTGAGCCGAACGGATTCGCTCCATTGTTTGCGCCCATCAAACGGCGGTCATTGCGCGCCTGAATCATCTCCCGCTCCCCTTCGGCCATGCGACCGAAGGGAAGTCCGAGAACAAAGGCGAGAGCGCGGCCTTGCAGGTAATCCATACCGGCGCGCTGCGCCGCTTCCATCCAGATTCGCTTGGCTTCTGCCGGTTGTTCTGGTAGCGGCCCGTACCCCTGCATGATTTGCATTCCGACATCGCGCGCCCAATCGTATTGTTCTTTGGTGATGTTGGCATCGGCGGCCAGGTATCGTGCAGTAATGCCTTCCATGAATGGATTGCCAGTCAACCACGTGGGAGCGATGTTTCCCGTGGCCGCTTGGTAGCCGTAACCGGCCATCTTTGCAATTGGGAAGATGTTCCCAATCGTGAGTTCTTCCGCCGTGCGCGTGCGTGCGCCTTCCGGTCGCGGATAGAGGGCATCAAAAGCGGATGCAATGGTGAAGTCGAGCAAGGGGCCGCCGACCGGCGTGAACTGTTTTGCGCGCAGCCATGCGCGTTCCCAATTGTTATTTGCGGCTTCTGGGTCGGCGTATTCGTTCGCCATGTAGGAATTGATTGGGAAGATAACATTCAACGGATTGCCTACGAACCATCTTCCGAAGAGTGGAACACGGTCATCGAAGCGCGTCGGCGTCCCTTCATTCCACACTTCATTTTGGCGCGAGCGTCGTTTGAGTTCGTCTTCAACCTCCCAATACAGATTCATCATGGCTGGGCGGTTCAACATGCGGCGAATCCAGTTTCCCGCAGACCGAGACCAGAAGAAGTGATAGGGCATGATCATCGCCGCGAGCGTGTCAAGATTCGTTTGACGCCCGTAGTTGAGCATGGCGAAGTCGCCAGCCTTTTCCGCGAACCATTGCCCAGCCATTACGTTATCGTCCCATCGCAATAACGTCGCACCGAGGGCGTCAAGTGCGGCCAGTTTTTGCTTCGGGGACATTGTGTTAGGGAGCACACCCATCTTCGGGAGCAGGTCATGCAGTGCGTCTGTGACGCGCTTTACATCGTTGAGACCGTTCATAAATACATGGGACACCTCTGGGATGTGACCGCCGCGCGCCCTGTATTTATCTACGTAGTAGGCAATTTGCGCCGCAAGTTCCAGTGCGCCTTTTTCGGCGTAGTAGAACAGGTTGGCGGGGAAGGAGAAGAGCGTCGTTTGCCCGCCGTAGCCTGTAGAGAGTGTCCGCGTCAGGAGTTCGAGGCGCGTCGGTATGCCATCGTCCAGAAGTGTTGCTTGCCCCAAGCCGTAGTTGAGAGCGGCTGTTGCGTAGCGGTTCAACGCGTCGCCTATATTGCGCCCACTACGTATGTTCTCGTCCAAGTAACGCAAGAGTGCCAGCGTTTCTTCCGCCGTTTGTTCAAACATCCCCAACTGTGACGCGAACTCTTCGACGGATTTCCCTTCGGCGCGCAAGCGCACGAGGATAGAAGCGGCTTCGCTCAGATTGTCGCCGATTGCCATTGCTGGATTGCTCTTTTCGAGCAGCGCCAGCCTGTGAACGGCTTGTTCGATTCCGTTCCCGATATTCTTCAATTGCGGATCAAGCGACATGACGTAATTAAGCAGGAGTGCGTCGTCTTTGAACGCTGCTCTGAAAAGAGTGGCGCGAATCAAATCCGCTCCCTGCTGCGTCAACTCTCCGCTTGGCGCAACATATGCCGCGACCTCGTTGGCGGCCATGCGACCGAACAGGATGCGAATAAACTCTCCCGCCGCCTGTTTGTTCAGCGTTGCATCCAGTTTGAGTGGGCCGTTCCCGCTTGCGTCTATAAGTCTCCGCAAATCGGGCGCGGTCAATTGATTCGCAATTGACCCTCCCTGTTCCAGCGCGTTCATACCCAGCGTCGTTCGCGCATTCGCCGCGTTCACAAAGGAGATCGCGTCCTCGCCGCTCAGTCTGCGACGCACAAGGACGGGCATTGTCATGTCCTGAATCTGAGCGGGGTCAAAGCCGAACGTGGATGCGACATTTAGCAATTCCGCCTTGTATTCGGCGTACTGTTGCGGCGTGATGCGCCCCATTGCCATCATGCGCCCGTTGCCGCTTTCGACTACGTTAGTAGTGCCGATAATCGGCGTTCCCCTGTCGAGAGCGTGCGTGTCTTGCAAAAGCATTGCGGGCGAAAACTTGTTTGCGATCTCGTCTACCTGTATGCGGCTTGCCGCCTGCGTCCTGTCGCGCGGCTGCAATTCCTCAGGGTAGGCTCGATTTACGCGCCCATCGGGGAAGTTCGACGCAGTTAAATCGTTATACTCGACTACTTCATACTGCATTTGCACCGGCTTGGTAGGGTCTAGCCACGCTGACGTTTCCCTACCGACGCGCGCATTACCCGCGCCAGTCGCTGCGGGTGCGGCTGCGGGTGCGGCTTTGGCTGCCTCTGACGCTTTGGCTGCCCTGGCTTCGTAGAAGGCAATGACTTTCTTGACTTCCTCAGGCGTCAACTGATTGAGGTCTGTAATCTTGCCAGACCTGCTGAGCAGACCAATCTCATCCTTGTGCGCGTTAAGACTGTTAAGCAAATGCACAATGTTCGTCTCGGTAGTCTGAGACTCGAAGGCTCCGCGCAGCAACGCGATATCAGGTCGCTCTTTAACCGGCGCTTTAGCAGTAGGCGCTTTGGGCGCTTTAGCAGTAGGCGCTTTGGGCGCTTGGGGCGCTTTAGCAGTAGGCGCTTGGGGCGCTTTAGCAGTAGGCGCTTGGGGCGCTTCAGGTGCCTCAGGTGCTTCGGGCGGTCTGGGCGCTTCAGGTGCCTCAGGTGCTTCGGGCGGTCTGGGCGCTTCAGGCAGTCTGGGCGCGTGGGGTTGTCTGTAGCCGCCGGTGACGAGAGCATAGGCGGCTTCAAACTCCACAACTTGCGCGTCGTTCGCCTTGCGATATACGTCATTGCGGAAGGTGTAAAACTCGTCCCACGCCTCCGCCGTGTTCTGCGCTTTGGCCCATTCTGCTTTTTTAGCGACTGCGGTATACGCCATACTTGCAATCGCGTCTACGCGATTGTTTGCGTTCACCATGATGTCAAAGGCTTGCGCCGACGGCGCACGGCGCACGGCGTCAAACATTTCGATGAACGCCTTATCCAGCCTATCCCTGTTCGCCACGATGATGTCGTAGAAGAGGTCAGTTCCCGCCTCCCGCGCCTCTTCCATGCGCACCGAGTAATCACGCGTCGTAGCATGGCGATAATCATCGAATATCTTTTGCCAGCGCGGGCGGATGCTTTCCGCGGTGGGGATGTCCCCGCGACTCAAAGCGAGTCGGGCGTCTTCGACGATCTTTTTTACCCTATCTGAGTAAGCCGCAATTACTTCTGAATTCCGCTGCCTTTTTGCAGTCCAATTTGCCGACCTCTCCACGCTGCTTGTGGCCGTGCCGTTTGCCACAAAGAGATCGACGGACGCCATATCCATTTCGGCGCGCAAATCCCGGCGGGCATCGTATAACTTCATCCACATATCGACTGAGATCGCGCCAGCTGCAAAGCTAGACTGCGTTTGGTAAACGTCGTCTATGTACGCTTTTACGAGCGTGATGGAATCTGCGTAGACTTTCGCTTGTTCTAGGGCGTAGCGGTTTGCCTCTTCCCGCGTCGCCCCTGCGCTCATGGCGTCTAGCGTCAATTCGTCGATGATTGCTGCGGTGTCTTGCCGCATTTCTGTTGCGGTGTCCGCGTATGCGCCGGGGGAAGGCAATCCAGCGTTGGCAAGACGCTCGTTAACGTCGTCCTCCCATCGGCGCAAAATATCGTCAATGCGTGTAAAGTCGCCGTCAAACGTTCTTACAGCGTCTTCCAGTTCAACGCGCAACGCCGCGGGAATCGTGTCCACAAGGAACGGACTACCCAGAACTTCTTTAAGGGCTGGGCCAATCACGGCTGCGTTGATATCGGCGCGGAGTTGCTTCGCTACGCCGGACTTGTCGCCATTCAGTCCAAGACTGACGAGTTTATTGGACAGTCTTTGTGCGAGATCGGGGGGAACTCCTGCGGAGAGTAGGGCGGGGGTGAAGGTAGAAGCAACGGTTTTGGGCCATTCTTGTTTCCAGAATCGTTCAAATGCGCCCCAATAGATGCGCGTGTAGAAGTTCTGCTCTCCTACAGGGAGGGCTGTGCTCCCTAGCCCAATCTCTCCGCGTCCGAAGGGGACTCCGAGAGCCTTATCCAACGCGCGCCGATATGCGCCTCCTTCCCCCACTTTGCGCGCCCCCTCGACCCCGCTTTGCAATTCTCCTTGCCTAGCCTCTGCGACGCGCAAGTTGCCAATGCCGAATCTCTGCATGGCGTCATCGATATCTGCGATGCGGGCATAGGAGGAGAATCCGTCCCCGTGCATGACTGCGTAGCCGTTGGCTGCGTTTTTGACCCAATACCCCGGATTCGCACCGAGAAGCCAGTCGGTCATAATGCGCTTTTGAATCTGCATGGGCTTCGACAAGGCGCGCGTTACTACGCCGTGTTCGCTAGCCCTTGCAGCCTTCTGATACGCCTTTGCCGTTTGCCGGGCAATATCCGCGCTGATGGGTTCCGAGAGCGAGATCAGTTCACCGGAACGCGTACGGTACTCAAGTACCTTGATATTCGGGTTCGCCTTCACGTCGCGCAATTTGACTGTGTGCGTCCCCACAGGAACGTTCTTGGGCAAGTCTACGACTCCATAGAGCCGACGCGCTGCTGCGTGCGTGATCTCGGCTACCTGCCCTGTGAATGTCCCCCTTGCTAGTGGTGTCAACGGGTCTGCGATGAGCAATGGCGAATGAAGGATATCCTCTTTGGCGGCTTTGAGAATCGGGAGATACTCGTCCATGCCGCTGCTTGCCAGCCATGTCCCCCATTGCACCATGCCATCCGCCCCCGCGTTGGCAATGATATCCGGGGACGTGAACTTGGTCACGGAGATTCCCGAGACCAGTTCGGCGGGGTTGTCAATCAATGTTGTGATGATACGGCGTGCATCTGCGACATTGACGTTTGCGCCGGGGAAGGCAAGGACGCCGTTAACAACTGCGTAGGCTTGCCCCATGCGTTCCTGTGCGAGCGATTCGCGCGTGAGCGCGAACAACTTAGCTGGCCCGCGGCGTGCGCTTCTGGCTTCCGCCGCCGGTCGCCCTGGAAGTTTGCGTATGTCTACATGTTGCGGCGCTCCCTTTACTGTGTCGGCGGTGGGCACCGGGGCTTCGCTTCCCTTAGCGCGTCTTGCGGATGTTTCCGGTTGCGGCGTTCCCTTCGCAGCATCCGTTCCCTTCACGGCATCCGTTCCCTTCACGGCGTCCGTTCCCTTCACGGCGTCCGCTGCATGAGTAGCGCCGGTCGCGGCATCAAACGCCGCTTCCGTTTCGCGCGCCGCGTCTGCGGCGCGCATGGCATTCGGATCGGCGGCGCGCATTACGTCTTCGGCGTGTCGCTGCGCGGCTACGAGAACCTGAGCGGCGTCCTCAATCGTTCGACCTTCGGGCACGACTTTGGCCGCGTCTGATACCGCACCGCCGATGCGCCAAGCCCCCACCAGATAATCAACGGCGTTTGTCGGATCGAAGACCACCTGCGTACCAACGTCCATAAGGACATCCATCCAGTCCATGTCCTTTTCCACGAGGTCGATGGTGTATGCGTTTTCCAGTCGCCCCGCTTCGGCATGGGCCGCGGATGATTGATAGAGGTACTCCTGTCGTTGCTGGTAGGCTGTTGCTTGCTGAGCGAGTTCCTGATAACGCGCAGCGTCCTGACGCAATTTGGCAACTTCTGCGTTGCGTCCCGTGATCAGTTCAAAGGTCTGCGGCCATGTTCCGCCTACTTCTCTGGGACGCCCTGCGTACGCGTCCCATTGTTCCGCCGGAGGGAGAGCGGCTGCAGCTACGTCTGTCTTTTGCGACTCAAGAATGCCTTGTTGCCAGCGTTGGCCTGCGACTGTACCGAGTTCCTCCAGTCTACCCAGTGTTCCAGTCACGCCGTATTTGGCGATAAACTCGCCTGCCGTGTTTGCCAGTGCTCTGGCAAAGTTGCCATACATACGCGCGGGTGTAATGCCGCCGCTGTAGGTCATTCCTGTTATGGGGTCGTAGTTCTCGCGTACGGATGCGTAACTCGTCCCTTCATTCATCGTGTCCGTGTTGCCGGGGGTGGCTGTCACTGGAACAAGCGGGTCTGTCGCTATCGCGTAAGAAGGCGCTGTAAATACGGAGTCAAACATATCGGAGAGGAGCGCGCCCGCTGCGGCTGTGTAGACGCCGATGGGGTTGTCTGGATTTCTTGCGCGCCAGTCCGTCCATGCGCCGCGAGTACCGAGCCATGCTGCTTGTGCGTCAAGCCCCATCAATATGCCACGCGGAAGGAATGGATCAGCTCTTGCGGCGAGCACGTTCTTCCGTGCCTGTGCGTTTTCCTGCGCGATTTTTCTTGCCTGTTCTTCGCGGAGCGCTTGCGCTTGCGGGTCAGTACCAGTTGCCAGCCCCCACCGTCTTTGACTGCGCGAGAGAAAGTTTGCAATTGCGCCGGTCGCGTAGGGAGGAGGCTTTTCCAAAGCATCCTTTTGCCATTCTGTTATGTCATCCAGTGTTTTAAAGGGAGATGTGTTTGGGAATGACAAGTTCACCCACGGGCTAGCCGCACCGATAAAGGATGCGATTCCCTCGCCGGTCTCCTTCTGATTCAGCCCCCACGAGGCTAGGGAAGAATCCTCACGGATTTTTCGTGAGCGTTCCGCCGCTTGTTGTTCAGGGCTATAGTAGGAACCGCGCAGGATTTCCGGGGTTGGACGCAGAGGGTCAGGGCGGCGCGGGGCGACGGTCGTGCTTCCGGCCACGCCGGATGCTGACAAGGACGGTGCGGCTGTGCTCACCGGCCCTTGTCCTGTCACATCTTTCTGCAATGTCAACGGGGGGAGAGACGGCCGCGGCGAATCATATGGCCCGCGCAGGATATCCGGCGGTGCGCTTTGTGGAGGATTCCGCCGTGCGTAGCGTTCGTCAGCGCTGCTATCCGGCGTCGTCGCGACATATGGAAGGAATGTGCGCGGCGGCGTATCATCCGGCGGCGGCGCAACATATGGAAGGAATGTACGCGTCAGCGTATCACCCTTCGTCGAGCGCTGCGCCGTCGTCGTGCGCGCCCTGTAGCCTGTGTCCCGTTCGTCTCGGCGTTCGTCAGGTTCCCACGCGGCCCATTGCCGCAAAGACGTGATATTTAGTTGCCCTTGCGCGGCGGGTTGCGAAGTAGATGGTCTTGTCGGCTTCCGTGTTCGTTCTTCGTCGCGTGCGCCGCCTTGCGCGGGGCGCGGCTGGGACTGTGCTGGCCGTGGAGCTGGCCGTGGAGCTGGTCGTGGGGCTGGCCGCGGTGCTGGCCGTGGAGCTGGCCGCGACTGCGCAGGCGCAGGCCTGCCCCCTGTCGTTGTTCCGCCTTTGCCGGTCTTCTCAGGTTTAGACGGCTTGTTGCTGTTGGTGTTGGCGGTTGACGCCATGCCTTACCACCAGTTTTTCATGAAGCGAGCGTTAGGCGCTTGAGATCGGCCAAAAGCGTTCATGGTCGCAATTTGCAGATCGGCTTGATTGCGCGCTTGCGAGTTGTACCAGTCGTTCATCGCCTGCATGTTGGCAATATCCCAATCGTTTTGCAGGCTTGCATAGCCTTGCCCCGTGTTGGCAAGGTTAGCCAGGTACTCTTGATCGGCCCTGTACATATTCCCGTACATGTCATTGTAGGAATTGTTAAGCCCTCCCCACATGTCGCCCATGCTTGCGAGCGCGCTGCCCGTCGCCTCGATACCTGTAGTCCATACATTCGAGTCGAGTTGATTCATCCCCTGATTGTAGTTGGCTTGCAGGTTGGCAATGTCCATGCCCTGGCCGAACTGGTCACTAAGCGCACCCTGCATCTGTTCCCACTGATTATTGTTCCAGTTGTTGACTCCGGCTGCGGCTGTCGTTGCGAACTCAAGCCACGGCGTCATGACTCCATTGTAGGCATTCGCCGCAGCGACGTTTTTGGGATCAGACCAAAAGGACGAAGGCTGATTGGCATACCACGGATTTTGTTCGCCCCACGGCATGAATTGATAGCCCCACGGATTGGGTGATACAGCGCTTTGTGGTGGCAGCGCGCTGCCACCACCGCCACCGCCGCCACCGCCGCCACCGCCGCCGCCCCCACCACCACCCCCACCGCCCCCCATAGAGAATGAGCCATTGTTGGCGCTAGGGGATTGAGGCGCAGGAAAGCCGCTTGTTGGTGCGCCGCTGCTTGACGGCTTTCCGCTGCTTGACGGCTTTCCGCTGCTTGACGGCTTTCCGCTGCTTGACGGATTTCCGCCGCCACCCGGTGCTATGGGTTTGCCCTGTTGCTGCTGCGGCTTGGGCGCGAGTGTTTGCTGCCACGTCGAGCCAGCGCCGGTAGGTCGGCCCTGTTGCTGCTGCGGCTTGGGCGCGAGTGTTTGCTGCCACGTCGAGCCAGCACCGGTAGGTCGGCCCGCGTTGACAGGGTTGCTCGGTTTGGCGTTGGGCGGCGGCGGTACGATTTGGATGATGTTTTGGCGCGGAGTGCGCTGCTCGTAGCGTGCCATGTTTACCTCCAACTACGGAGATGCGAATACTGTGGCGGATACATCGGCGGCTGCTGTACCTGCGGCTGCTGTACCTGTGGCATTTGCGTCGGTGGCTGCTGATTTGCCCACGGTGAGGGCAGCCCCTGATAGGTTGGGAAGGCTGGGATGGCTGGGATGTTCGGCGTCTGAACCGGCGGACGCCATGAGGGGCTGTTCGCAATTTGAGATGCAAGCGGGTTTTGCCACGCCCCCATGAAGGAATCGTAGGACTGCCCTGGACTCATCGGGCGTACCATTTGCTGTGTAGGCAAGTTGTACGGGTTGAGCGATTGTTTCTGATACATGCTGCTCTGCTGCATGTAGTTAGGTCTTTGGGCGAACTGCATCCACGGCGGCGTTCCGCTCACTTGTGGCGGTTTCTGCGCCCCGACTTGCCACGGCTGCGGATAACTCTGCATCTGCGGGTAGGCTGACGGCGGGCGCATTTGTGGCGGATAATTCTGCATCTGCGGGTAGGCTGACGGCGGACGTAGAGCGTTGTCCGAGACTTCAAAATTCGTCTGCGGATAATTCTGCAATCCAAAAGCGGGTTGCCACGGCTGGCTTGCGTATGGGCTATTGCCGGGGCGCGGTTGTCCTGCGTTGCTCCCCCAATTGACGCTTGGCAAGACAGTCTGCTGCGACTGCTGTGGATTTATGGTCGGCGGAGGCTTGGCAAATGCCTGCGTGGGTGCGGGCGCAGGGTTCGGTTTTGCGCCAAAGTTCGGGATGTTCAGTTGTGGGCCAAGCGCTGGGGCTGGGGGAGATTGAACTATCGCGCCGCCGCCGCGCTGTGCAGTGCTTGTGTACTGCGTAGGTTTCCCTGCGGCCTGATTTGCCATGCTGTTGGCTGCAAACTTACGCAGCCCGTCAAGATAAGCGTTTGCCATGTTTACAATCCTCCGAGGCTGTTCAGTTCTTCACCGGGCGGCATAGGGCGCGCCAGCAGTTCCGCGATCAGTTCAGGCGGCATCCCCGGCGGGAGTTGCATGTTCTGCGGGGACAGTTGTGCTCCGACCGGGGGAGGGAACGTTCCGGCGTCCATATTGAACGAATCAAACTGTATCGGTGCGGGTTCTTGCGGCATCCCTGCGGGTGCGGGCGGCATTTGTCCATTCATGGGCGGGGGGACTCCCATCATTTGCGCCTGATCCGGCTGCGCGGGTTGTGGTCGTTCGGCGAGTTTTTCGAGTTCCGTGCCTTCGATCAGATTCTTCCACGAATCGGGGAAGCGTTTGGAGAGCGATGCGAGCATGAGTTTCTGCTTCAACTGCGGCTCTTCCATCAATTGCTCCGCGAGAACGTTCTGGGCTTCCTCTGGGCCAATCGGCTGCGAGATAAACTTGTCCCGGTAGTACTGTTTGGAGATGATTCCCTCGCCGACGAGTCGTAGACCGAGGATTTGCACCTGGATATCGTTAGTAGGGATCGTGTGTTGCAGTGTGACGCGATTTTCGTAATAACCGTCGATCTCTTCCGGCGTGATCGTCTCGTAGGTAATTTTTGAATTGGCCTTGTCCATACCCCACACGCGCACGCCGTCATCGGGTGCGAACTCTTCGACGAGGCGGAGCATGAGTTCGTTGACTGCCTCGATTGTGCGCTCAAGGTTATAGCGCACCTGTGAAACGCGCCCTTCGGCGGCGTTGCTGAGGATGCTCACGCCATAGCCTGCCTGCAATGAGCCGGGGGATTGCCCATACAAGACGCCGGGGAACGTGGATTCCTGTGCGGCCTTTTCGTACTGCTCCATTAGCGCCCCGGCGAGCGGTACGTTCGGGTTCATCTGCACCATATCGATGCGAGTGCCCCACGGGTACGCTTGCGTCATCCCCGGCTTGATCACGAGGTTTTCGGGGAGTTCCAGCCCGTTTTCATTTTGCACGGCTATGTGCGGCCAGAAGTACCACAGGTTTGCCGTTGCGATCTGGCTTGCGAGTCTGCTCATCGCGGGCCAGATTTCGGTGAGCGGGTGCAGGATGCTCAGTTGCCGGTAGGAGGCTTGCTTTGCCAGACTCACATCGGCGGCCCCGCTGATGATGGGAATGGCGGAGTAGTTTGTCTTCTTTGGCGGTTTGACAAACTTTTCGTCGGCGAGGACGGCATTCCACACGTCGCCGGTCTTGTCTGTGTACCAGAAATCGACAACGGGGATTTCCTGCCGTGCGCCGTATTTGGTGCGTGGGTTGTCTGTTACCCCGCGGATAACGCCCTTTGCCTTCGGGTAGCGCTGCTTTACGTCTATGGGGTCGGCGTTGTATTTATGGAATGCCCATTCGGTATAGAGCGGCCCTTGCTTGATTCCCACGTTGAGCGGGTCGAGGTTGCGAATGAGGATAGGGAAGCGTTTTTCCTTGAGTTTTTCGGGGAGTTCCTCGCGAATCCACTTGACTTCAAAGATATGTTGCGCCCGCACGGCGCTTTGCCATTTGGCATTTGAGATCAGGTTCGTGCGTGACTGTTGGGCGGCCAGTTGCCACGCCGAGGTAAGCCAGCGTTCCTTGCGTTCGGAGATATTGATCTCTGCGTCTGAGAGGTCGCGGGTTGGGCAGTCTGTTTTGGGGTCGTCAGCGATAAGGCGCATGAGGAGATTGACGACGTTGTAGGGCATGGGCAAAGCAAATTGCTCATGTCCGGCGCTTTCGGCCTCTTTCTGGGAGCGTGTGAAAGCCTTGAGTTTCCACATGGATTCCCAGACGGCGGCCATGCGCCGGTAATCGGCCATTTCCTCTTCATGCGTTGATACCTTATGCAGGATATCGTTTTCTTCCCACTTCATTCGCCTTGTCCTAACGCCAGAATGATCTTGTCATTGACATGAGCGGCTTCTTCTTATCGATCACAGCGCCGAAGTGATGTACGAGACCGTATCCGAGGGCGCTTAGGGCGTCTTCGTTTTGTTTGATCGGCCTGCCCACCATAGAGCGGCCTTCGACAAATTGCGGCCATTTGTAGGTCATAATCTCGCCGAGGACGCCGTAGGCTTGTCCGGTAGAGTCGAGTTTGCTGTTCAGGTGGTCTGCGAAGAACAGGAGAGGCTCACGTCCGGGCGGCTTCAGGCGCAAGGCAATGGCTTGTCGCCAAATCTCTTCCTTGATGTAGTTCATTCGCCAGTGCACGGGGTGTGCGCCGTAGCGTTTCAATTCGTCTTCCCACACTTGCAATTGGCTTTTGTTGCCTTGTCGCTGCTTGGCAGCGATGTCGATCACGCCGTTGACGACGTAGGGCCAGTAACGTGATTCCATGACGATGGGGATCACGTCCTGAGCAATGGCATTGTGCTCATACACTTCATCGAGCACATGCACAGTATCCTCGTGCAGTTGGACGAACAGGCAGGCATAGGTATGGGTTGCTGGGTCTACCCACAATTCGACAGGGAGATCGGGGGAGAACAAATCATCCACGCGTCTCAGATGTCGTTTGCGGTCGAATTGTGGGAAGACACCGACGGCCAGATTGACTTCCTGGTGGGCGGAATTGGCACCGGTGGCACGATTACTGGTGCAGGGCAAGTGCTGAAGCAGCTGAAGCCCGAGGTGAAAATCATCGCGGTCGAGCCAACCGAATCGCCAATTCTGGCGACCGGGCAATTCGGCCCCCACAAGATCCAGGGGCTCGGCGCGAACTTTGTTCCTGAAGTGCTGGACCGAGACGTCTACGACGAGATTATCCACATGAACATGATCATGCTCAATTTCATGGGCGACAC